>DAOUQK010000299.1 GCA_030625695.1 Paracoccaceae bacterium
GGGTGGATTGAACTAAACCGCTATCGCGGTATTTGGTACTGTATTTTGGGGTCGCGCGCCCGTCTGGCAAGCTGGTGGTTCTTGCAACCATATCAGACAGGAGCCTTCCAATGGCCCAGATAAACCCCCTTTGCCGCCGAATGATTGACGACATGACAATTCGCAATCTATCGCCATCCACCCAGGAAGCCTACGTTTCCGCCGTCAGGAGGCTTGGCAAATTCTTTAACCGCTCGCCCGATAAACTGACAGTGGAGGACATACGGAAATACCAGGTGCACCTCGCGAGACGGGGGCTGGCATGGGGCAGTCTGAACAAGACAGTTTGCGCGCTGCGCTTCTTTTACGGGACGACCCTCGCGCGGAGACATATACCCAAAATGATCCCCTATGCCCGGGAACCGAGACGTCTGCCGGTTGTGCTCAGCGCCGACGAGGTCGTCAAATTCCTTGAAGCGGTCCCGCGTCTGGATGCCCGGATTGCATTGACCACGGCATATGCCACCGGCATGCGGTCGAGCGAAGTCGCCCGATTGAAGGTCGGCGATATCGACAGCGGGCGCAAACTGATCCATGTCGTCCTCGGGAAGGGCGGCAAAGGCCGTAATGTCATGCTGTCGGATCACCTTCTGGCCATTTTGCGATCTTACTGGCGGCTTGCACGTCCCAAGCTCTGGCTGTTTCCCGGCATTGATCCCACGCAGCATATGCCAACTTACACCCTGAACGCGGCCTGCCGGGCAGCATGCGAGGCGGCAGGGCTGGACAAGCGGGTTACAATGCATACGCTTCGCCACACCTTTGCGACGCATCTTCTGGAAAGTGGCGTCGACATTCGGGTTATCCAGGTGCTTCTGGGGCATGCACATCTGTCGACAACCGCGCGCTACACACGGGTTGCCACAACGACATTGCAGAAAACACAAAGCCCGCTGGAGCGGTTGCGGCTGGCGGTTATCCCCATTTAGGGGCACCGATGGGGATCTCTTTGGAGGTGGCGGATATTTTCCGCCGCCACGGCGCGGCCTGGCGCGCGGCACGCAGCGGCCATCTGGACCGTCAGCAGCTTCGGGTGATGGGAGCCATCGAGGCTTGCCGGACTGCGGTGCTCGGTGGTCATGTCTGGCAGTGCGAGGACTGCAACCACACCAAAACGGCCTATAATTCCTGCCGGAACAGGCATTGCCCGAAATGCCAGGGCGCGGCACGGGCCGAATGGGTGGCAGCGCGGTGCGCGGAGTTGCTGCCGGTGCCCTATTTCCATGTGGTCTTCACCCTGCCAGGGCCGGTTGCCGCTATCGCTTATCACAACAAGGCCGAAGTCTACGCCATCCTGTTCAGGGCGGCGACCAGGGCATTACGTATCATTGCCGCTGACCCCCGCCATCTTGGCGCGCAGATTGGAGGGGTCGCCGTACTGCACAGCTGGGGGCAGGCGATGCAGCATCACCCGCATGTCCATTGCATCATTCCCGGCGGTGGGCTTGCCCCGGATGGATCACGCTGGATCGCCTGTCCCGAGGGGTTCTTCCTGTCGGTGCGGGTTCTCGGCCGCCTGTTCCGGCGGTTGTTTCTTGAACAACTCGCACGGGCGCATGCGGCAGGCAGGCTGCGGTTCTCCGGAACGCTCGCGCCCCTTGCCGATCCGGCAACCTTCAAAACACAATGTAGCGAACTGCGGCGTGTCGACTGGGTTGTCTATGCCAAGCGCCCGTTCGGCGGGCCGCAGCAGGTGCTGGCTTATCTTGGCCGTTATACTCACAGAGTTGCCATCGCCAACAGCCGCCTGATCGACATGGTTGACGGCAGGGTCCGGCTCCGCTGGAAGAATTACCGGAAAGAGGCCGCTAACAAAGTCATGACTTTGAGTGCCTCAGAGTTCATCCGGCGCTTCCTGTTGCACGTCCTGCCGCCGGGCTTCCACCGGATCCGTCACTTCGGGTTCATGGCGAATGGTCACCGCACAGCAAAGATCGCCCGGTGCCGGGAATTGCTGGAAACAGGCAGGGAGGACAGTGCCGACCCGGCCACCGCTCAGGATGCCCCGGAGGCTGATCCCGATCCTAACGGGACAGACCAATCGCCCGCTTGCTCCTGTTGTGGCGGTCGTATGCACCGCATCACGGCGATTCCAAGGCCCATGCGCGGCCCGGCCGGTCAGGAATGGCGACCGCCATGATGCAACAGTCAACTCTTCCAATCTACCGGCGCAATACACAACCGCCGCCCGACATCATGTTGGCGCGGCCCGGACCGTATTATCGCGACTGGCCCGCAAATGCCGGAAACCGGCCTTACAGGTTCATTGCCGACCGCAAGGAACGATGCCTGCCGTCACGCATGACGCTGAAATGGCGAATTCGATCTATCAAACCCGCATCCGGACGACGAAAAAGACCTTCCTTGAGATGGTCGCTGCCTAACTTTACCCATAGCACAAACCTCACCGCAGTTTAGATCAATCCAGCTTCGGTGATGCGCAGGAGAGGTCCTGCCTTTGGCCAACGTTGCGCCGCGCTTCACAGAAACCTCCGGATTCTTGACTGATTTAGTCAAGAATCCACCCCGGGCGGCAATCAATTTCTCGCAACACGCTGTTTTATTGAGGAAAATAATACCTGACTGTTTTAGTCGCATTCCAAGTGGATTCCCCCACAAAAACCACTCTCGCTAGCGAAACGCCGCGCCTAGCCCCCCCGTATACGTTTGGGGCCTGGGAGGAACCGTTGGGTGGGGGGTGGTCGGCTCAGTCCGGACTGTCGTGGTGCGCCAGGAAGCCGCTTCGAAGCTTTCGCATTGCGGTCACTGGTGCAATCTGCAGCATTTCTATCCGAACAGCGTCAATCGTCCGGACAAAGTCACCATTCGAACTGCAACGATTAGAGGCTCGCGTTAACGATATACGAGAGCAGTGACCTACAGGCCCGACTGGTTCTGTCGTCGTGATCCAATCGCCCGCTCCAACCACTTAGCGAGATTGCGCATATCGAATTTCGCGAGGTGAACGTTGAACATTGCTTGATCGTGTCTACGAGGCTTGGTCCACCCACCACTGGATAGTTGTTAGCGGGGACCTCCATGGCATTAACAATATCGTTGTCAATGTGGAGATGGACCGGCCTGTCGAATGTCAGGCCATCCAACGCGGCCAATGCCCTGCGATGTACCCGCGATTCTTGGAGTGCCATTTCTTCGAGTGGATCAAGATCGCGGGCATCGATCAGCCAGACATCCTCCTCGGAAACAGGAGATTGCCCTGATTGATCAGGTATTGATAGATCTCCACGCCCGACCATCATGGCCAGTGGCATTCCTCCAAGAAACCCTGATGGAGATGTTTCAATCGTATTGAAATCGCCGTGTGCGTCGAGCCAAACAAGCGCCGGGTCAAGTCCGGCCTGTTGCAGGCCAGCCATAACCGGCAGACTCGCGCAACAATCACCTGCAATCGATATAGGCAGTTCGTTTCGCTTAACAGCAGACACGACAAATTCTGCAATGGGGCGATGCACTCGCGCCAAGCTTGCAGCAGACCGACCCACGACGTTGCCTGGATCATTGTTGATGAACGGAACCCCGGGCGAAACGGCCCTTCTCAAGGCGGCGTCATATTCATCGAAGAAATAGGGGGTGACTAACCACGAAGCATTCATACTCAAATGCTAAGAACAATGTAGCAATTCTTCAATGTCAAATTTGGGCTTTCAGCGGACTTCTGCAGTTCGGTAACTTCCCAGCGGTCAGGGGAAGGAGCACCGGTAAGAACCGTCCAAAGCGGTCCTCTGCGTCGGTTGCGAATGCCGCGCTGCAGTCTTGCGAAACCGTCGTTCGCAATCGCGCAGCATCTTGAACTTTGAAACGATTGGGATGCGGGACAAACCGACCTCAATCACGCAACATTCTGCTTAGTTGAACTGGCAAGCATGCAATTGGCCGTCGACATTTGGCGATTCTGTGCCAAATATTTTGTTTGCGGGCTATTTTGGGTTGCCGTAAATAACTACTATCTAAGTTCAATGCCGTTTCCTGGTTTGTTAGCAAAGGCAACTTTTTCGTGGTCAGTGCCATGGGCAACCAGAAATAGCGGCGACTCGTTGTAGAGGGAAACTTGCCGTTGCGCTGTGGTTTTTGGGGAATTCTGACCTATGCTATCCTCTCGTTCTGGCCGACCGCGACCGTGGCCCAAAGTTCCGAGAATACTGCTCGCATCGGAGTGCTGGCATTTCGCGGAGCAGAGGCCGCGCAAGTCAAATGGAGTAGCTTGGCGGAATACCTCACCGAATCTGTCGTTGGTTGGCAATTTCAGATTATTCCAGTCACACTCGTTTCAGCGATGGAAAAGATCAAATCCAAGAAAATCGATTTCCTGATTACGAACCCTGGCCATTTTGTTGCTCTGGCAGCCGATCAGCCCCTCAGCGCGCTTGCTACGCGTGAGCGTTTCGTTCCCGG
>DAOUQK010000133.1 GCA_030625695.1 Paracoccaceae bacterium
AACATACTGCCAATATTCTCCCTCATGGCGCTTGGGTTTTTTCTGGGCCGCATTGGCAAAGTAACTCTTGCAGAGGCGTCAGCAGTCAACCGTGTCGCTTTTATCGTCCTGCAACCAGCCCTGATTTTCCCACTGATAAACGGATTGAAATGGAGTGAGTTCCGCGCCGATGCTATCGGGCTTTACGCTGCCTGTCAGATCGTCGTGTTCACCGTTACCTATTTAGTCTCTCGCCATATGCTTCATCGTGAAGCAGCAGAGGCCTGGTTGTTGGGTATGGCGACAGTCTTTGTGAACACCCTGCTTTATATCTGGCCGATTTCATTCCTGATTTACGGAGAAGCTGCGGCGTTGCCGATTACCGGCATATTGGCCTGGGACACAGCTTTCACGTTTGCATTTTTCATCGTTACAATCGAGTTGATAACCAATCGGCAGGCCTCCAAGGCACAGTCGTTGCGCCGTGTTGTAGCCAACCCCGTGCTGATTGCTATTGTTCTGGGCGTTGTAAGTAACGCCGCGAACTTTCAGGTTCCGCAGCCGATACTGACAGCTTTGGATTTTGCGGGTGCCGGGGCCGCACCCCTAACCTTGTTCGCACTTGGCGTGATCCTTTCCAGCCATGCGTTGAAACTATCGCCAACCATTGCGACCGTTTCTGCAATCAAACTGGTCGCGTTTCCTGCGCTGGTTTGGGCCGCTTTGCAATTTGGACAACGTCCTCCGACGTGGAACACCTTGTTGGTGCTGACTGCCGCAGGCCCTTCCGGTGCCATGGCATTTTCCTTGGCATTACTTCACGGTGTTCGTACCGACCAGATTGCCCCTGTCGTGATCTGGACGTCCATGCTTTCGATTTTTTCGCTGGCATGGCTCGCCTAGGGCGTTTCGCGTTCATATTGAACGCGAAACGCTGTTGTTGTCACAGGCACCTTTAGTCCCGCGCCAACCCATCGAGATACCGCTGTCCCAACTCTGCCGTCACCCTTGCAAATCCCGGCGCCATCTCTTGCGGTTCTGGCGCTTCAATATGGCTGCCGATCCAGGCCAAAAGGGCCATGCGGCGCAGCATCACGAATGTGTCGATCTCGCGCACATCATCGTCGCCAAGATCGCGGATTTTGCGATAGCCTTTGACCCAGGACGCCTTCATCGCGGGGACCAGAGGGTTGTCTTCGATAAAGCTGATGCCGGTGGCGAAATCGTAGAGGAACCAACCCATGCCGCAGTCGTCGAAATCTATCAGCCTTGTGCCCTTGTCATCGACCAGCAGATTGGCCAGCCGCATGTCGGCGTGCATCAGGCCATAGCGGTCCTTGCCTTTGCCAAATGCCTTCAGGCGCTGGCGCACCGTTGCCTCGACCTGCTCCAGCACCGTGGCCACCTTTGGCGTTACCTCTGGTCCGTCGCGCCAGTTGCCCCAGGTTGGTGTGTCGCCAAAAACCGCCTCGGCGTCCCAGATCAGCCGTTCGAAGCCGGGTGGTTTTTGCCAATCTATCGAATGCAGATGGGTCCGCGCGGCAATCCCGCCCAGTTCTTCGAACTGCGCCACCAGATCGCCGGCCTCGTCCGGTTCATGGCCTTCGACAAAGTGGAACAGAACCATGAAACGGGGGGCGGGCAGGCCATCGACGATGCCCGACTGAATGTGCTTGCCGTTCTTGCCGGTATAAACGCCGGGCGTGATGATGCCGCCGTCTTTGCCAAGCGCCTCGGCCCAGGTCAGTTCGCATTCAATGGCGTTTTCGGAATGATAATTCTCGCGGTGGATGCGCAGGATCGACTTATAGCCCGGTTCTCCCCGTTCTCCCGGTGCTTCGACCAGATAGGTGGCGTTTTCCGACACGTTGATCAGGCGGGCCTTGGCCCCGGCAGGGATATCCCACAACGCCAGCGAGCGGTCCGCCAGCGTTGCCAGCAGCTTAAGCGTGTCTTCAAGCGTCATGTCACCGGTGCCCATGGTGTGCCCCTTTAAATCTCGTCCATTGCCTCGAGCGATTCAGGCAGAATTTGACCGCCGTCAACCACAATCTGCTGACCGGTGATATAACCCGCCTCATCCGAGGCAAAAAACAAAGCCGCGTTGCCGATATCTTCGATATCACCCAGGCGTTTCAACGGGATCGAGGCGGCCATGGTATCAAGATACTCTTGCCCCAGCCCTTGCAAGCCTTCGGTATAGATATTGCCGGGCATCACCGCGTTGATGGTGGTGTTATAGCGTGACAACTCCATCGCGGCGGTTTTGAGAAACCCCAATTGTCCGGATTTGGACGCGCCGTAATGCGACCAGCCGGGAAAGCCGGTGACCGGCCCGGTGATGGACGAGGTCAGCACCACGCGGCCCTTGCCACCCTTTTCAAAATGCGGGATCGCCGCCTTTACGCACAGGAAGGACGAGCGCAGGTTGTTGGCCATCACGTCATCCCATTCTTCGGGATCCATATCGACGATCTTGGTCTGTGGGTAATACCCGGCGTTGGCGCACATCACATCAAGGCCACCTTGGGCGGTAGCGGCATTATCGACCATGGCGCGGACCGAGGCCCAGTCGGACACATCGCAGGTTTCGTAGCGTACATCGCCGCCTGCGGCGTTCATCTCGTCACAAGCGATTTTCAACGCCTCCTCGCCACGCGAGGCAAGGGTGACCTTGGCCCCGACACGCGCAAACACTTGGGCGATGCCGCGCCCGATACCTTTTGAGCCGCCGGTTACGATGACGCTTTTGCCTTTTAGGGATGTCAGCATAGTCTGTTTTCCTTGTTCAATTCATATTTGGCTGGCGCGGGATTGTTTGATGGATCGCATCAGCCAGCTGAGTGCAAAGGCCAGCATGATCAACAGGAACGACCCCACGACCGATAATATGCCCAGCGTCGGCACCAGTGGTGAATAGCCCGACACCATCTTGGCATAGAGCCATTCCGGCAGGGTCGAATCCGCGCCCGTTGTGAACAGCGACAGAGGGAAGTTGCCCCAGCTTAGCAGGAAGGAAAACAGCCCGGCCGAGATGATGCCCGGCATCAACAACGGCAGAGTGATTTCGCGCAGGATGGTGGTGGTATTTGCGCCCATGTCACGCGCCGCCTCTTCCAGGGCCGGGTCGAACGAATAGGCGCGGATGGCAATGATCAGCGTGGCAATGGGGGCGATCCAGACCAGATGAGCGATCACGGCGGTTTTCCAGCTGGGGATGATGCCGATCGAGTTGAACCACATCAAAAGCGCCAGCCCCAGCACCATCTGCGGGAAAAAGATCGGCAGCAGGATGATTTTCTGGAACAATGTACGATAGCGCCATTGATAGCGGGCAAAGGCCAACGCGCCAAAGAACCCGACAACCATCGAGATCACGGTGACAATGCCGGCAATCATCAGCGATGTGATAAGCAGGTCCTGGACGGATTCACTTTCCAACGCCTTGCCATACCATTTGGTCGAATAGGCGCGGATCGGAAAGCTCAGATAACGCGCCTTTGAGATCGAGGCAAACCCGACCGAGACCAGCGGCAGATAGAGAAAAGCGATGGTCAGAATACCATAGATAAGCAGGGCGATACGGGTGGATTTGCTGGGTCGCATCAGCGTTTCCTTCCCATGATGGCGTCCAGATCAACGCGGCTGACACCATAGATAGCCAGCCCGCCGATGATACCGATCAGGATCAGCGACAACGCCGCCCCAAGCGGCCAGTTCTGGCCGAAGGTAAAGGCGGTTTCGATATCGTCTGAGATCACGATCACCGCCTGCCCGCCAAGGATTTTTGATTCCGCGGTCGCCCCGGCGGCAAGTACGAAAGATAAAAGCGAGCCGATGACAATGCCCGGGGCCGCCAATGGCAGGTCGATCTCCCACAAAATCCGCCAGCGGGATGCACCAAGGTCTGCCGCCGCCTGGCGGGCGTCATCGGGGACCATGGAAATGCCTTGAGCCAGCGGGAATAGCATGAACGGCAGGTAGACATAGACCAGGCCAAAGACGATTACCGACACATTATAAAGCGGGCTGTCCCAGCCGATACCGGTCCAATGGCGAATGTGCCCTTCGAACAACCCGCCTTTCATCAGGGTCAGAACCCAGCCGAACAGGCGAATGTTTTCCGACACGAAAAGCGTCATCACCACAGCGATGGTCAGCACCAAAGTGAACCGGTTGAACACCTTGGCCATGCCATAGGCCAGGGGCCAGCATATGATAAGCAACATGAATGTAGATACCGCTGCCATGCCCAGCGACCACAGCAGCGACTTGTAATAGCCTTGACTGATGATCACCCCAAAGGATGAAAAATCGGGCATGTTCAGCACGCTGAACACCTTTTGCGGCATCACCGAGAAGATGGCGATCACCAGCATGGGTGCCAGAAAACTAAGCGCCAGAACCACCCCAAGCGGCAGCGCGCTCAGAAACCCGAGCCTGCGATCAATCCGCTCCATGGGGGCTCTCAAGAATAAGGTGGGCTGCCTCTCCGTCAAAGCCAAGCATGACTTTGTCGCCGGGTTTGCCCATGAACCGGTCTTCTCGCAACTTTTCGACAGTCAGCATTTTTCCTGCGGCTTCAACCTCGTATTGAATACGCGATCCAAGCGCGTATTCCGCGTGCATCTTGCCCGCCACAATGAAATCAGCCGTTTCTCCGGGCGGAAGAAAACGTACAAATTCGGGCCGGACCATCAATGTGCCGGGATTGCCAGGGTTAAGCGCCAACCCAAGGTCGGCAGCATTACCGTTAATGTTGATCTCAACATTCTGCGCCTCAAGGCCGGTCTTTGCAGCACCTGTTACGTCAAACAGGTTCACTTCGCCCATGAATTCAGCGACAAACCGGCTAACCGGTGCGCCATAAATTTCATCGGCAACGGCGATCTGTTCAAACCGCCCTTCTTTCATGATGGCGATGCGGTCGGACATGACCATCGCCTCTTCCAGCGAATGGGTGATATAGACAAACGTTTTGCCGGTCCGGTTGTGCAGGTCTTTCAGTTCCTTTTCCAGCGTCTTGCGCAAACGATAATCCAGCGCCGAAAGTGGTTCATCAAAGAACAGGATTTCCGGGTCAAACGCCAACGCACGCGCCAGTGCCACCCGCTGTTTTTCACCACCCGAACATTGGTTGATGCGTTTGTCGTAAAAGCTGGTAGGCAGGCGCAGCGTTTCAAGTAACTCCAACGCGCGGGCCTTTCGATCGGTGACCGGGACGCCTTGGATTTTCAACGGGAATTCGATGTTTTGTCCGACGGACATATGCGGAAACAACGCCAGCGATTGGAACACCATGCAGGTGGGTCGCTCATTCGCCGGGGTCTGGTCAATCCGTTTACCGCGCAGGCGAATTTCACCACTGGTGACCTCGTCCATGCCCACCAGAAGACGGATCAGGGTTGATTTGCCGCTGCCAGAGGGGCCGACAATGGTCAGAAATTCGCCTTCGGTGATATCAAGGTTGATACCATGCAGCGCGGTAAAGTCGCCAAACCGCTTGACGATCCCGTCAAGGCGCAAAATTGGGTCAGTGCTCATTCAGAAATGCCTGTCGTATCGGAAAGTGAGGTGAGGCCCCGGATCACGTCCGGGGCCTTAGCCGTATCAGGGGCGCATCAGGACCGGCGCGCCTGCGTATAAATGTCGATCAGCGTGTCATAAGATGGAATGACCTGATAATCGAGAGAACGAGCCATTTCTTCGTCAAGGCTGTCCATCTGGATGGCGTCCAGTTCGTCCGCATCAAACTTGGCCAACACCTCAGGATTGCCCATCTGGGCGACCGGGTTATAGGTGCCTTCGGTGAACGCCACTGCCTTGCACAGATCGGGTTGTTGGACGAACTCAAGGAAATCCTCGGCCAGATTGGTTGGATCAGGATTATTGACAGCCGACGTAAGCTCGATCCAGACGACACCGCCTTTGCCATCCACAGGCCCGGAATTGGGGGTGATGGCACGCACATTGGTTTGCCCGTCAAACCGCGCCGGAGACGCGGTATAGGTGCCGCCGGTGAAATAGGCGTCAATTTCGCCGTTGATCAGTGCGGTGTTCATCGCTACCAGATCGTCAGTCAACAGTTTGGCCCCACCGAATATCTGCTCGGCCACGGTTTTGAACTTGGCTTGTCCGGCTTCGTCCAGTGGTTTGAACGGGTCCATGTCGCCGGTCAGGCACATGTGCATGACGTTCCAGTTGTCATACGTCAATACACCGTACCGCCCCTTCATCGCCGGATCGAGGAACAGCTTCCAGCCCTCATCTTCGGCCATTTTGCGGCTGATTTTGTCGGTGTTGACCACGAAAGAGAACGGGCCATAGCGCTGCGGCATGCCGATCAGTTCGCCATCATCTGCATAAGCCAGCGGATAGGGGGCGGAAAACTCGGGCAGCATCTTGTCAAAGTAAGGGGTAAAGCGCTCTTTGTTCAGCGGCTTGATCAGACCGGCAGGGTACAGAACATGCTTGGCCCATGGCTGGTTCAGGTTGATCAGATCCCAGACGTTAACCTCGCCTGCGCGCAGTTTGTTGATCATGTCAGGGTCGGAGGTGCCACTTTCGGCGCGCACGGCTGCGCCCGGATTGGCGCGGCGGAACGGCCCCAGCACCTCGTCGGAATTATAGCCTTCCCAGCACAGGATATTCATCTGGTCGTTGCGTGCGGCCAAGGCCATGCTGGCGGGGGTAAGGGCGGTAGCACCCAGTGCAGCAAGCGAATTTTTGGTAAATTGACGACGGGTAAGTGACATTGCTTTCTCCTTGTTGATAACGATCGTTTTGGCGATTCTATTGTGCCAGCTTAGGGCGTGGTGTCGCGCGCTGCTTGACAGCAGATTGCGCAAGTTTAACAGGCCGACTGCGGTTGGTTTTGTAGTTTTGTGTTCCCGGCCTATAGTCAGGTGTTCCGAATCGGCTGGATGGATGATGACCCGAACACAAGACGCGACACCGGCCATGGAAGGCGGGCCCGCCAAAGTGCTGGCAGCCGCGGCCACCGGAACGGTTGACCTGTTCCGGAAATACGGCGGCGATGTTGACCGGATATTCGGGCGCGCAGGGTTGCGCACCGACGATCTGGCCAGCCCGTTGGATGAATTGAACCTGCAACAATACTGCAACCTGTTCGAAGAGGCCGCGCAGGCCACCGGTAACAGCAATATCGGCCTGGAGTTTGGCCAGAACTTTGCCCCCAAACAGTTGGGCATGCTGGGGTTTGCCGCCATTAGCTCTCCGACTATGGCCGCCGCCCTGCGCAATCTGGAAAAGTACTTTCCCGCGCATCAGGGCCAGACCAGTTTCGGGCTGATACAGGATTGCGATATCCTTTGGCTAAGCTATCGGATATTTGATCCTCGCATAAAGAACCGGCGTCAGGATGCGGAATTATCGCTGGGTATGTTCTGTAACATTTTCAAGGCGGCGCACGGGCCCAACTGGGCGCCGCTGGAAATCCGGTTTGAACACAACAAGCCCGACGGTCACGACGAACATGAAATGCGCTTTAATGCGCCGGTTCAGTTTGGGCGGCGCACCAATGCAATTGCCTTTAGACGTCGTGATCTGGATGCATTGATGCCTGATCAGGATCCCTATCTTGCCTCGGTGGTCGAGCCGTTCCTGCAAGGGCGCTGTGATTCTCAGGCCGACCCGCAGGATTTTGCCCTGGCTGTGCGCAACGAAGTTAAACTGCAATTGGGCGAACGGTTGCCGAACGTCGCGGAAATTTCCCAACTGTTCGGGGTTACGGAACCGGCGTTCCAAAAGCGGCTGCGCTCCCATGGGCTGATCTTCAACGACATCCTGAAAGCCGCCCGTCATGAATTGGCCCTGCACTATATCGCGGACATGGACCTGCCGCTGACGGAAATTGCCTATTGCCTTGGCTATTCGGAACTTTCGGCCTTTTCCCGGGCGTTTCGCAATTGGACAGGGATGAGCCCGCAACGCTATCGCCGCCAATCCTAGGGTCCAGACCCTAGGCTAATACCTTGAGGTGAACAGCCCGCGATCTGCGTAGACATCGGCGGCCTCTTCAAGGAAATCCGCCATTCGGGCCGCGCCATAAGTCGTGCGCAAATCCTGTGCCACGTCCAATAACGCGCCTTTGTCAGGGGCACGCCCGGGGCGCAGTAATTCATAAATACGCATCAGATAGTCCTGAGGGATATCAACAAGCTCTGAGGCCCTGTCAAAGTTATCCGCCAACCTGTCACGCCCTTCTGCGCGGGCAATGTCACCCTGCAATTCAAGAGCGTTCGAAGTGATTCGCAGATCCTCCATCACCACATCACCGCGTTCCAACGCCGCCAATGTCACCGCCTCCAATGGCTTGCCCCGTCGCCCCTGCACCAGATCGGGGCGGTTTTCAGCCAGTGGATAATCCTTTGACGTCAGATTGTGGCGGGTCATAACGTGGTCTCCAGAAACTGAATTTCCAACTCTTCGGGCGGGCTGTCGGGTTTGGTCAACTCGGTCTCGATCGCAAATATCAACGCCACCCTGGCATGAAACCGCGCGCCCAATGCCTCGCCCCGCGTTGGCACAACCACCGGCTCGGGCATGGTTCCCATGACGTAATCTCCAGCGTTCTCGCCCAGCCGCCGATAATGTTCCAGCGTTGTTATTGGCGCGTTGGAAAACAGTTCAAGATTATTATGCGGCAGGCGTTCGGCGTGATGGATGACTGCCGTTCCTTTGGCCTGAATGCCAATGCCAATACCGGACCCTGACAGGCTTGCGGCACTCAGCCCCAGAAACGAGGTATCGGCCGTGTGATGAAACCGGACAATCCGCACCTTTTGCCCTTTGGACGTGATTCCATCGACCAATTCCCGCAAAACCTGCGACAAAGAATGACCCGCCAACGTGCGAAAAAGCTGCACGCCAAAGCCGGGGCTTAGTCCAATGACA
>DAOUQK010000322.1 GCA_030625695.1 Paracoccaceae bacterium
AGCGATTGTTGACCGGGATGTCGTGCGCGCACGGATGCAAGCCTGGCCACGCGGCGAGATTGACGAAGTGCAAGGCGCGCATCACGAAGTACTGATGGAAGGACCGGAAATACGCGCCCACGTGTTTGACCGGCTTGAGGCACTTTTTAGTGGCAAACCAGAGACAAGTGTCGCGACTGGTTGAAAAAGCATGTCGGGCGACGTAGCTAGCGGGTAATCCCTTCTTTCATGAGGCACCTATGACCCGTTTTCTCTCATCGATCACTTTTGACACTGCCGAATCTGGCGCAAGCATGTCCTTGGGCACCCTGCCCGTCTGGGATCTAAGCGATTTATACGCGGGTGAAGATGCGCCCGAACTGACCCGTGATCTTGCCTGGCTGGAAGGCGAATGCGCACAGTTTGCGGCGGATTATGAGGGTAAGCTGGACGGATTGGATGCGCCTGGGTTTTTAGCCTGCGTATTGCGCAATGAGAAAATCAGCAGTGTGGCCGGGCGCATCATGTCGTATGCCGGCCTGCGCTATTACCAGATGACCACCGACGCGGATCGCGCCAAATTCATGTCCGATCAGCAGGAACAGATTACCAATTTCACCACACCTCTGGTATTTTTCACCCTGGAACTGAACCGGCTGGACGATGATTTCCTGACCGGGTTGTTCGCTAAAAACACCGATCTGGCCCGGTACAAGCCGGTGTTTGATCGTATTCGCGCGATGAAACCCTATCAGCTTTCGGACGAGCTCGAAAAATTCCTGCACGACCTTGGTGTGGTTGGCGACGCCTGGGAGCGGCTGTTTGATGAAACAATCGCCGGGCTGGAGTTCGAAGTTTTGGGCGAAACCCTGAGCATCGAAGGCACCCTGAACCTTTTGACCGACCCGGTTCGTGCCACCCGCGAGGCCGCCTCGCACGAGTTGGCGCGGGTGTTTCAGGCCAATATCAAAACGTTCGCAAGGGTGCATAATACCCAAGCCAAGGAAAAAGAAATCCTGGACCGCTGGCGCGGCATGCCAACGGCGCAGACGGGTCGGCATCTCAGCAACGATGTGGAACCCGAAGTGGTCGAGGCGCTACGCTCGGCCGTGGTTGCGGCCTACCCCAAGCTGTCGCACCGGTATTACGAGTTGAAACGCAAATGGCTGGGACTTGACCGGATGCAGGTCTGGGACCGCAACGCGCCCCTGCCGATGGAAGATACAAAAGTGGTCGATTGGCCAACCGCGCGGGCCACGGTGATGGACGCCTATAACGCCTTTGATCCGCGCATGGGCGAAATAGCAGCGCCGTTCTTTGACAAAGGCTGGATCGATGCCGCTGTTGTGCCCGGCAAAGCGCCCGGTGCGTTTGCCCACCCAACGGTGACGGATGTGCATCCTTACGTGATGCTGAATTACCTCGGTAAACCGCGCGACGTGATGACATTGGCGCACGAACTGGGCCACGGAGTGCATCAGGTTCTGGCGGCGGATCAGGGCGAAATGCTGTCATCCACGCCGCTGACTCTGGCTGAAACGGCATCGGTTTTCGGGGAAATGCTGACCTTCCGCACAATGCTGGACCGGGCGGAAACCCCCGCACAACGCAAGGTGCTTTTGGCCGGTAAGGTCGAAGACATGATCAACACCGTTGTACGCCAGATCGCGTTCTATGACTTTGAATGCAAACTGCACGAAGCCCGCCGCGCCGGAGAGCTGACCCCCGACGACATCAACGCGCTGTGGATGTCGATACAGGGTGAATCGCTGGGCCCGGCGTTTGATTTCATGGACGGGTACGAAACATTCTGGGCCTATATCCCACATTTCATCCATTCGCCGTTTTACGTCTATGCCTATGCATTCGGTGATGGGTTGGTGAACGCGTTGTATTCGGTTTATGCGGGCGGGGACGCCGGTTTCGAGGACAAGTATTTCGAGATGCTGAAGGCGGGTGGATCAAAGCACCACAAAGAATTGCTGGCGCCATTTGGGTTGGATGCATCTGATCCGAAGTTCTGGGATTTGGGGTTGTCGATGATTTCCGGGTTCATTGATGAGTTGGAAGCGATGGAGGGGTGATTGATAGGGATTGCATTATCTCTTGCCAATGACTTCAGGTATCCAGAAAGGTGCGAAGCGCCCGAATAAAGCCGTCCCATGACGGATGGCCCGGAAGGGGTAGATGATTCGCACTTTCCAACACCAGGAGTTCCGCATCCGGGATACCGGCTGCAAGTTTCTGGGCCTGAACCAACGGGTGCACAGCGTCGTTGCGTCCCTGGACAATCAACGTAGGGCAACGGACTTGTGCCAAGAGGTGTGTGATCGAAGCGTTGTTGGACTTCTCACGATTGCTAAGCATAAAGGCCCGAGACGCACTTTGCTGCATCAGCCCCACCAGCTGCGGCATGGCCACGGCCGGACCTTCGGGGAAATAAGCCGTCATAAAGGCCGTCGCGATCCCGCCCTCAAGCTGGTCCCATCCGGCCTGCATCATGGTCTTCAAGAATTCGGGGTGACCTTCTTTCTCGCGTAGTTCGCGCCCTTCGGCATAGCCTCCGACGATGATCAGTCGGGTGACCCTGTCGGGATGTTTCGCCGCAAGCGTCACTGCCTCCATGCAGGCACCGGATTCACTCATTAAGGCAAGCCGGTCTATTCCGGCGGCATCTGCCACCGAAATCATATCTTCTACGTTTTCCTCGATGCTGAGCGTGTCGTCGAATGCCTCAGACAGCCCCGTACCGGCCCAGTCCATCTGCACGAATGTACGGCCCTCCCGGTAGGCCATATAGCCGTCGCGCAGGACCGGGATGTGCCATGCTTTTTCTTTGCTCATCGGTGGGCCGTCGAACTGAAACAGCGGCGGGCCGGAGCCGGACACAAGGTAAGCAAGTGAGTGGCCCCGTTCCGAGAGCGTGTATCTTACCCTGGGCGCGTCTGTTTGATCCTGCCCGGCAGGTGCGGTTGCTGTGGTTGTCTCGACCTGGACAATCAGTTCCAACCCGCGCCCGTGGTGCGTGCGAATGACTTCCTGCCGCTTGCCGTCGTCTCCGACCGCCCTTCGCGCCGCCGATATGCGGGCGCTGATCGCGCTTTCCGAGACGATGCGCCCGCCCCAGACCGTGTCTACGATCTCATCACGGGTCACCAGCCTCGAGGGGTTTTCCACCAGCAAGCGTAACAAATCGAAGACCTGCGGTTCGATGGCCACCTCGCTTCCGCCGCGACTGAGGCGCTGGCTGGCAGTGTCAAGCTCGCAATCGGCAAAGCGGTAGGCCATGGGACTGGGTCTTCTTTTCAGTGTATTTGGCCCGACTCTAGCCAATTCCAAGGGAAATCACAGGGATTTCTAAAGGGCTTCTTCAAGCAAGATGTTCATCGCCCGTGCATCATCAGGTCAGCAAGCAAGGAGAACCACAGATGCAACCGCCCTTTGACCTTAACCTGATGATGCCAAGAGAAAACCGTGACCCTCGGGAATTGATTGCCATGGCCGAAGCCGCCAGGCAATTGAAAGAGACCGGAACCAAATCCAATCCGCAGGCTCCCAAATGGCGGTTTTTTTCCTCCGCCTGGATTTTACTGAAAGAGCGAGCGATCAGCAAGCCGGTCGTTTCGTCTTCTTAATCCTCGTCACCCGTTCCCGCGCCCCTGGGCGGTGCCGAAGGGATCGCGAGTTGTTCGGCGATCGCACCGGCCAGTCTGTTTGAGACCAGTGATTGTCACCGCGCGTTTGGTGTACCGCCCGATTGTGATCAATTCGCCCGCCCGGCGCGTTTCAATGATGGCGATCACGTCGCGAAGGTGTTTTTCCAGATGGGTCGCGGGGGTGACCGAAAGCATCCCATCGTCAACCGTTGCGCCGATTGCCGCGTATGGGAAGACCCGCTGCTTGCCCCGACAGAACGAACCTTTGAAGTGCGCTCACTTTGTCAAACGACCACCAGAAAAAGCCGGAGGGTAGATGGCTATCAAGTCTAAGTTGGAAGTCGCCGCGAGACCCAATTTGGTGCAAAGGGCCTCTGATGGTGCGTTGCCTTCGCGAATGCCGGTAAAGCAAGACGAATAGCCAAACTTCTTG
>DAOUQK010000033.1 GCA_030625695.1 Paracoccaceae bacterium
CCGCGATGATGAGTTATAGCTAAGGGGGCACGACATGAGCCAATCTCTTGATCTAAAAGCCGTCGATACCTATCTGAGTGCCCATCTGCCCGGTTTCAGTGGCCCGGTAGAGGCGCAGAAATTTGATGTGGGCCAATCCAACCCGACCTATCTGCTGAAAACGCCGACCCGCAATTATGTGTTGCGCCGCAAACCCCCGGGGGTCTTGTTGAAATCGGCCCATGCGGTGGATCGAGAATTCCGGGTGCAAAGCGCTTTGGCGGGCAGTGATGTGCCGGTGGCGGGTATGCATTTGCTGTGCAAGGACGAAGATGTGATCGGCTCGATGTTCTATATCATGGATCACGTCCGGGGTCGTAATTTCACCGACCCGACCATGCAGGGCGTTGACAACGCGACCCGCAAGGCGGTGATCAACGACATGGGCCGGGTGCTGGCGGCGCTGCATGATGTTGATATCGACGCGGTGGGTCTGGCCGACTATGGCCCGCCCGGCAATTATATCGAACGTCAGGTCGGCCGCTGGACCAAGCAATACCGTGCGTCAGAGACCACCAGACAACCGGCGATGGATGCGTTGATAACGGCCTTGGGGGAAACCATGCCCGAGGACGACGGGCAGCGTACTTTGGTGCACGGTGATTACCGGATTGATAACATGATATTTGAGAGCGATGGGGCAAAGTGCCTGGCCGTTCTTGACTGGGAATTGTCAACCATTGGGCACCCTTACGCCGACCTGGCCAGTGTGATCATGCAATGGCAATTGCCGCCTGGTACTGAAGGACGTGGGTTGGCCGGGATTGATCGAGCGGCGTTGGGCCTGCCGACGGACGAGGCGTTTATCGCGCAATATTGCGAACGGCGCGGGTTGGCGCAGATCGACAATTTCGGCTATTTCCTCGGGTTCAGCTTCTTTCGGATGGCGGCGATCATTCAGGGCGTTCTGAAACGCGCGTTGGACGGCAACGCCTCGAATCCGGAACGCGCCATGAAGGTTGGGCAATTTGTGCCGGTCTTTGCCGAGCGCGGGTTAGAGGCCCTGCGCGACGGGGAATCGAAACGCAAATGACTTCACCTTGCCTTGCGTTTGCACCCGCCGTACGGTGATTTCACTTTTTTGCCATCAACTGGGAGAACTTCAATGCGGGACTTTTTCATCGAATCGCTGGGGAAAATCATCAGCGTACTAATCATTCTCATGGGTATTGGCGTCATTGTCGGTGGGATCGGCGCAATATTTCAAGGTAACTTCCTTGGTGGTTTGGGCATTCTAATTGGTGGCTCTATATATGTCGTGGTCTTGGGTGGGTTCCTTTATTTGGCGCTGGGTGTTTATGACAACACAAAACGCACCGCGGAAGCCGTCGAAAAGTTGGCCAACAAAAGCTAGTCGAGAATTTAGCGACCTCCCTTTCAGGAGGGTTCGGCTTTAATGACGTTGGGTCAATGCCGTTAGGCCGGACAAAACGCGATATGCCCGCACCGAACGCTTGACTTTATGCCGCGATCTGCAAGGTTTCAGCCATAAGCGACCCGCCACCAAAGGACGGGTCTGATAAATACTCAACGGGAGAATATCATGCGTATCAAAACTCTTTTTGGCCTGACCACGGCGTTGGCCATCGGCATCAGTGCATCGGCTGCATTTGCCGAGAACATCAGGATCGCCTTTATCGACCCACTTTCCGGTCCCTTTGCCACCACCGGCACAAATGGTCTGGCCGAGTGGAAATTTGCCGCTGAAACCCTGATCAACGCCAAGGGTGGCGTGTTGGGCAACAACATCGAAATCGTGTCGTTTGACAACAAGATGAGCGGTAAAGAAAGCCTGGTTCAACTTCAGGTGGCGATTGACCAGGGCATTCGCTTTATTGCTCAGGGTAACTCGTCCGGCATCGCCGGCGCGATCACCGAAGCGGTCAACAAGCATAACAAACGTAACCCTGATGACCGGGTGTTGTTCCTGAACTATTCGGCCGTTGCCCCGATATTGACCAATGACGCGTGCAATTTCTGGCATTTCCGCTTTGATGCCAATGCCGACATCAAGATGGACGCGCTGACCAATGTGATGGCCGCCGATGAAAGCTTGGGCAAGGTCTATGTGATCGGTCAGGATTATTCGTTCGGTCAGTCGGTTGCCGCTGCTGCGGTTCACTTTCTTGCTGAAAAACGCCCGGATGTCGAGATTGTCGGGAATGAGCTTCACCCGATCGGCAAGGTCAAGGATTTCACCCCTTACGCCCGCAAAATCGTGGCGTCGGGCGCAGATGCTGTGATCACCGGCAACTGGGGTTCGGACATGGTTGGTCTGGGCAAGGCCATCATCGAGGCCGGGTTCGAAGGACCGATCTATACCTACTATGCTGCCTCGAACGGGATCACCCGTACCTTTGGCGCGGCTGGTGTCGACACCATCACACAGGTGTTGCAGGGCAATACCAACCCGCCGGCATCCGCAGAAACCTCGGCCTATGTCGACGCGTTCGAAGCCAAGTATCCTGACCACGATATCAGCCAGGCCCGAATCACCAATGCGATTCAAATGCTGGCCAAGGCAATCGATCAGGTTGGCTCGGCAGATGATGTGGTGAAAATCGCCTATGCCCTGGAAGGCATGGAGATTGACAGCCTTTGGGGTGGTAAAGTGTTCATGCGCCCCATCGATCATCAGGCGATCCAGGATATCGACGTCGCGGTGCAAACGGATAAGAATATCCGCCATCCGCTGGATAATTCGCCTTACGGTCTGGTCACCCAGAGCACCGTGGTAATGGCCGGTATGGACAGCCCCACAACATGCGAAATGAAGCGCCCTTAAGCGCATCTTTTACCCGCCATCCTTTGCGGATGGCGGGTATATTCGTCGTAAAACCCCCAAAAACCATTCGCAGGGAGAGCAGAGGGCATGGACCTCATACTCGTCAATATCATCGACGGGCTCGTTTACGGGCTGTTGTTGTTCATGTTGTCAGCCGGGCTGACACTTATCTTCTCGATGATGGGGGTGCTGAACTTTGCCCACGCCAGCTTTTACATGCTGGGGGCATATTTCGCCTATCAGATATCCCAGACCATGGGGTTTTGGCCCGGATTGCTGATCGCCCCTTTGGTGGTTGGCGTCATGGGCGCGTTGGTCGAACGATACGGGCTTAGGCGCGTGCATCAATATGGCCATGTGCCCGAATTGATCTTCACTTTCGGCCTTGCCCTGTTGATCGAAGAACTGGTGCAATTCTTCTGGGGCACGAACCAGATGGCATACGAAACGCCGGAAATCCTGCAATTTGCGGCCTTCTCGATTGGGGCCAATTCGGTCTCGGCCTATAAGGTCTTTATGATATTCGCCTCAATTTCGATCTTTCTTGCCCTGTTATATGTCCTGACCCGCACCCGTGTTGGCATGGTCATTCAGGCCGCCCTTTCATACCCAAAAACCGTCGAGGCCCTTGGCCATAACGTACCTTTGGTGTTCATGGGCGTATTTGGCGTTGGCACCGCTTTGGCGGGCGTGGCGGGCGTTATCGCCGGGCCGCAACTTGGCACCTTCCCGGGAATGGCAATCCTTTTGGGGTCAATCGTCTTTGTCACCATCGTCATCGGCGGGCTTGGCTCACTTTGGGGGGCGTTATTGGCCTCGCTGTTAATCGGCTGGCTTACCACCTTTGCCGCCGCCTCATCGTTTGAATTTGCCGACATTCTGCTGGCCTTGGGGATGGAACGTCCCGCCGATATGGACGACAGCATATTGCGTGACCTCTGGACGCTGACCTTGCCGCAGATCGGCCCAATCCTGCCTTATATGTTGATGGTTCTGATCCTTGTGGTGCGTCCGCATGGCCTGATGGGAAAGCGTGGAGTATGAGTGATATTAGTCAATCCGCTATGAAACTGCCGGGGATTACTGCGGCCAATGCCGCGCCCTGGCTGATTGCAACGCTGTTCCTGTTGGTACTGCCGTTCATATTCTCTGCCAACAGTGCGATCACCATCATGAACCAGATGGCGATCACCATTATCTTTGCTCTGGCTTATAATATGCTGCTGGGGCAGGGCGGCATGCTGTCGTTCGGTCATGCGGTGTACCTTGGGGCCGGCGGCTTCATGTGCATGCACATCATGAACTATGTCGAGGATTATTCGCTGCCGCTGCCTTTGCCGCTTTTGCCGCTGTTCGGCGGCATTTTCGGCCTTGGTCTTGCCACCATCGTCGGCGCATTCAGCACCCGTTCGGCAGGCACAGTGTTTGCTATGATCTCTCTGGGAATCGGCGAGTTGTTAGCCGCCTGCTCCATCATCATCGTTGCCTTTTTCGGTGGCGAAGAGGGCATTCCTGGTGACCGAACCTACGGATTGCCGTTCTTTGGCGTCGAATTCCTGCAACAGATCGAGGTTTATTACCTGATCATCTTCTGGCTGGTCCTGTCGGCCCTGTTGATGTTCCTGTTCTCACGTACCCCCGCAGGCCGGATGGCTAACGCGGTACGTGACAATCCAGAGCGGGCGGAATTTCTCGGCTACTCGGCGCGCCGGGTGCGGTATATCTCGTTCTGCGCTTCGGGCTTTTTTGCAGGCATTGCCGGGGGCCTTCTGGCCATCAACCTTGAGATTCTGACAGGTGAAGACCTTGGCCTGCTGCTCTCGGGTGAAATCCTGCTGATTACTTTCCTTGGCGGCGTCGGTTTTTTCTTTGGACCGATCATTGGCGCCATTGTCTTTACATTGCTCAAAACCGTGCTGGGTCTGGAAACCGAGCTTTGGCAGCTTTATGTCGGCGCGTTGTTTGTCGCCACGGTAATGTATTTCCCCGGCGGCTTTGCCGGGGTGCTGATGATGCATGCGCCATCCGCTAAACTGGGCAAACTGAAACTGCTGGTTGTGCCGTATATCAAAACTCTTGTGCCCGCCTTCTTTGCGGTCATGGGGGCGGCTGGCTTTTTCGAAATCATGTTCCACATGCGCCACGCCGCAGTGGGAGAAGAGGAAATGACCATTTTCTGGACCACTTTCAATTCCCATTCGGTGTTGCCCACTGCCGTGACCATAGGGGTCACAGTGGTTGGTTTCTGGCTGGCCAAACGCAGCGCACCTGACATGGCCGCCGCCTGGCACGCCTCGATTACACCGAACAAGCCAGCAGGGGCATCAGCAGGAGAACGACCAGCAGACAGTCAAGCACAGGGGGGCGGATCATGAGCACTTCAACCATGCCTGCGCTGGAACTTGATGGATTGCGCAAAAGCTTCGGCAAAACCGAGATCATCCGCGGCGTCGATCTGGCCATTGGCCGTGGCGAACGCCACGCCATTATCGGCCCCAATGGTGCCGGTAAATCGACGTTGTTCAACCTGATCACCGGGCGGTTCCCCAATTCCGGTGGTCATATCCGCCTGCACGGTAACGACCTTGCCGGGCGGCAACCGTTCGAGATTAACCGCATGGGGCTTAGCCGCTCGTTTCAGATAACCAACATTTTTCCCAAGATGACGGTGTTCGAGAACGTGCGGTGTTCGCTGCTCTGGACCAAGGGGTATAAATATTCCTTCTGGCATATGGTGTCACGGTCCCGCGATCTGACCCAGGCCGCCGAGGCGATTCTGGAACAGATCAACCTGACCGCGCGGCGCGATCTGCCGGCCGGCGTGCTGTCTTACGCCGAGCAGCGGGCGTTGGAAATTGGCATCACCATTGCAGGGGGGGCTGACGTGATCATGCTCGACGAACCCACGGCAGGGATGAGCCATTCTGAAACCGACTATATCGTTGAGTTGATCCGTAAGGTGACGGTCGGCAAGACCCTAATCATGGTGGAACACGACATGGGCGTGGTGTTTGGCCTGGCCGATCGTATTTCGGTACTGGTTTATGGTGAAATCATCGCCACTGGAAAACCTGAAGACGTCCGTAGCGACGCCAAGGTTCAAGAGGCGTACCTTGGTGCGGCATTGGAGGCAGATCACTGATGCTTGATGTAACAGACATGCACGCCTATTACGGCAAATCCCACATCCTTCAGGGGGTGAACATGCAAATTGGTGAGGGCGAGATTGTCGCCCTTCTGGGCCGCAACGGCGTAGGGCGTTCCACCACGTGCAAGGCGATCATGGGCGAAGTGGAACCATCCGGGTCGGTCAAGTTCAAAGGCCAGGAAATCGCCGGTAAGAAGGCGTTTGAGATTGCCAACCTTGGCATCGGCTATGTGCCCGAAAACCGCGATATTTTTCCCGGACTGACCACGCGGCAGAACCTGTTGCTGGGTTTGAAACCGGGTCAAAAGGACGGGCAGGGGCGTTGGTCAATGCAGAACATGTTCGATATGTTCTCGAACCTTAATGAACGCGCGGATGTCGAGGCATCGGTTCTGTCGGGCGGTGAGCAACAGATGTTGACCATGTGCCGGACGTTGATGGGTGACCCGGATTTCATCATGATTGATGAACCCACCGAAGGGCTTTCGCCGCAAATGACCCAAAAGGTCGCCGAACTGCTGCAGGAAATTGCACGACGTGGCATTGCCACGCTTTTGGTCGAACAGAAACTTTCTATCGCCATGGACATCGCCCACCGGGTGTTTGTTATGGGCCATGGTAAGGTGGTGTTTGAAGGCACGCCGGATGAGTTGCGCGCGCGTGAAGACGTGCGCAAGGAGTGGCTGGAGGTATAGGGTACCCATGAGCGCGGATTTGTTCATTCGCACGGATCATGGCGATGGTATTGTTGAACTGTCGGTAAATCGCGCTCCGGTTAATGCGCTTAGTGCAAAATTGCTGATGGATCTGGCTGAATTGATGCAGGAGATGGACCGCGACGATGCGGTACGCGGCATTGTTTTATCCAGTCCTTTCAAAGTGTTCTCGGCGGGTCTTGATCTGAAAGAAGCGCAGAATTTTGACCTTGCGGATCAACACGCCATCGTCACCGGGCTGAATGCCGGTTTTCCTGCGTTGTTCGCCTTTGCCAAGCCAACGGTGGTTGCCGTCAAAGGCGCCGCCATCGCTGGTGGTTTGTTTTTTGTACTGGCCAGCGACTATCGTATCGCCGGCCCCCGCGCAAAGTTCGGCCTGGCCGAAGTCCGGGTCGGGGCCGATTTTCCGGTCGGCCCGTTGGAAATTGCCCGTGCAACCCTGGATCCGAATACTCTGCGCCGACTGATGCTGACCGGGCGGCCGATCAACGCAGCACAGGCCCTTGCCTGTGGACTTATTGACCAGATCGAAGAGGACGAAGGTGTGCTTCTGGACCGCGCCATAAGGGCTGCGCGTGATATGGCCGCAAGCCCGCCGGAAACCTATAGTGCTGTCAAACACCAGATTCGCGGGGCCACCCTGACCCGGATCAGTGATGCCATCGCCGCAGGGGCAAATACCCCTGAAGGCGGCTGGTTCAGCGATGCCACCAAGGCTGCGATGAAACGCATGATCGGGTAAGCTTTGTTTTGCCTGACCTCTCGACATCCGTTGTATTTCGCGGTTTGTTCAGGATTGTTCATGGACGAATCTGACAGGGAATGAGACGAATGACAGCAGGCAATTTCAACTCTACCGGCTTTGATAAAAATTGCCTGAATCGCATCAAGCCATGGATGCAAGCCTATGTAGATGCACGTAAATTTTCCGGGTCATCCTTGTTGATTACCCAAGGTGGCAACGAGGTGTTTTCGCATGCCGTGGGGTTACGTGACATGGACGCCAACCTGCCGTTCACCCGCGATACCACCGCGCGCATCTATTCCATGACCAAACCAATAACCACCGTGGCGCTGATGATGTTGGTGGAACAAGGGCGGACCCACCTTGACGCGCCCGTGTCTGATTACCTGCCTGAATTCAACGACATGCGCGCCCTTATTCCCGACGCAACAGATATCAGCCAAACCAAACCCTGTGCCACCCCAACGCTGCACCATCTGCTGACCCATACCAGCGGGCTCAGCTATCCTTTCAATCCCGGAGTGTTGTCGCAAGCGATGGATGAGGTGGAATTGTTGTTCAAACCCACCCAAGGCACGCTTGAGGATATGGTCAACCTGCTCGCCACCTTCCCTCTGGCATTCCGCCCCGGTAAGCGATGGGAATATTCCGTCGGTATTGACGTGATTGGCCGGGTGATCGAAGTGATCACCGGAAAATCTCTGGCGGAAGTCTTCGCCGAAGAAATATTTGCTCCGCTGAACATGAGCAACACCAGCTTTACCGCCCCGAAGGACGCAAAATTTGCGTCACTTTACACACCACTGGCTGGCGACGCCATGGCCCTGAACGCGGCCCGGGAAGGCGGTGAAACCCTGCGCTTGGTCGATCAGGCCGGGGCGTCTGCGTTTGAGAACACCACGCTGTTTTCCGGCGGAGGAGGCCTCGTCGGTACAATCGACGACTATATGCGCTTTGTCGAAATGTTACGTGCGCGCGGGACCGGCGACATCGGCCGGTTGCTCTCACCTTCCACCGTCGCGTTCATGCGCCTAAACCATCTGCCTGGTGATATCGCTTCGATGGGCCCTCAAAGTTTCTCTGAACAGCCGATGCAAGGCACCGGCTTTGGTCTTGGCGGGTCGGTCGTATTAAACCCGGCACAAACCCGCGTACCATCAAGCGTTGGCGATTTCAGTTGGGGTGGGATGGCATCAACGTTCTTCTGGCTCGACCCGGTGCATGACCTGAACGTAGTCTTTTTTACCCAATTGTCGCCGTCCAGCTCTTACCCCACGCGCGCCCAACTTAAGGCGCTGATCCATGGAAGCCTGATATGACCCGACCAATCCTTTGGACGCCCAGCGAAACCCGCGCCAATGCCAGTACCATGGCCGGTTTCATCCGCTTTCTTGAAACGCGCGATCTGCATTTTGACGACTATCAGGCGCTCTGGAACTGGAGTGTTACCGACCTTGATGCTTTCTGGTCTGCGATCTGGGATTTCTTCGATCTACAATCGAGCACACCACCCCGTGCCGTTCTGGAAAAACGACAGATGCCAGGTGCCAGGTGGTTTCCGGGAACGCAGGTTAACTTCGCCTCGCAAATCCTTAGACAAGCTAAGAAAACTCCGGAAAATACTGCGCTTGTTGTGCAGTCAGAAACCTTTGGTCTATCGCGCCTGACATGGGGTGAGATGGCGGCACAGGTTGCTTCTGTGGCGCAACATTTCCGCGCCATGGGCATCGTTCCGGGCGACCGGATTGTTGCCGTTCTGCCCAATACCGAGGTGGCGATGATCGCCTTCCTTGCCAGCGCCAGCATTGGCGCGATCTGGTCGCTGTGCGCCCCCGATATGGGCCATGTGGCAATCCTTGACCGGTTCCGTCAGATCGAGCCGAAGATCCTGATTGCTCAGGATGGATATGTGCATGCCGGTAAGATGATCGACCGGAAAGATGTGTTAGATACCATCGCTAACGGATTGCCAACGCTGGAAAATATGATTTCCGTTCCGGTCATTGGGCCGCCCCCGGACGGGGCCACACTTTGGTCCGATCTGATCACTGACAAGGCCGATCTCAACTTTGAACAGGTCGATTTCGACCACCCACTTTGGGTGGTTTATTCTTCGGGCACCACCGGCAACCCCAAACCGATTGTCCAGGGTCACGGTGGTATCCTGCTGGAAGGTGCCAAACAATCGTTGCATCAGGATCTGACGGCCAATGACCGCTTTTGCTGGCTCACATCTTCGGGCTGGATCATGTGGAACGCGCAGACCGTCGCCTTGGGGCAGGGGGCAAGCCTTTATATGTTTGACAGCGCGCCGAATTATCCGGATATGGGCGTCCTCTGGCGCTTTGTCGCAGAGCATAAGATCACTTATTTAGGCGCCGGGGCCGCGTTTTTCACTGGCACCATCAAGGCAGGCATAACCCCCTCTGAAGAATGCGATTTCTCGGCTCTTCGCTCGCTCGGTGCGACCGGTTCACCGCTCACGGCGGACGCTTACGAATGGGTTTATTCGTCCGTCAAGTCTGACATCTGGTTGCATCCGTTTTCCGGTGGAACCGACCTGTCTGGTGCGTTTGTTGGCGGCAATCCAATGGCACCGGTGCGCGCCGCAGAAATGCAGTGCCGGTTTCTGGGCAATGCGGTCCGCGCCTTTGATGAGGATGGTAACGAGCTGATTGGCGAAGTGGGCGAGTTGGTCTGCACCGAGCCATTGCCCTCGATGCCGCTTTTCTTTTGGGGTGACGAGGATGGCAGCCGGCTGCACGGCTCATATTTTGACATGTATCCGGGGGTCTGGCGGCATGGTGACTGGATCGAGATCACGCCCGAGGGTGGTTCAGTAATTTATGGCCGGTCTGATGCCACCATCAATCGGCGTGGGATGAGAATGGGAAGTTCTGAGATCTATCAAGCGGTTGAAGGTCTTTCCGAAATCATGGATTCGCTTGTGATCGACCTGGAATACCTTGGTCGCGACAGTTTTATGCCGTTGTTTGTGGTGCTGGCGCAAGGTGCTACGCTGGACGACGCACTGCGAGCAAAGATTAACACGGCCATCAGTCAGGGTGTTTCTGCCCGGTTCCAACCCAATGAGATCGTTGAAATCGCTGAGGTTCCCCGCACCATGTCTGGTAAAAAGCTGGAAGTGCCGGTGAAAAAGTTGCTGTTGGGGGGCGATCCTGACAAGGTGGTAAATCGCGATTCCATGAGCAATCCTAAGAGTTTTGATACGTTCGTGCGATATGCGGAACGGCGTGCCACAGGGGGCCATGATGCCTGACGGAACCGAAGAACTTCTCAACATACTGAACATCGAACGCCTTGAGGTGGATTTGTTTCGCGGCTTAGGTGCCGGTGGCGAAAGTTTTCGCCGCATCTATGGCGGGCAGGTGATTGCCCAAGCTTTGGCCGCCGCCTATGGCACCGTGGCCAACCGCCCGTGTCACTCACTGCATGCCTATTTCATGCGCCCGGGCGACCCCTCGATTCCGGTAATTTATCAGGTCGACCGCGCCCATGACGGCGGCAGTTTCACCACTCGCCGGGTGGTGGCCATTCAGCATGGTAAACAAATTTTGAACATGTCGGCCTCTTTCCAAGTTGCTGAAAACGGATGGGACTTCCAACATTCGATGCCCGATGTTCCGCCGCCTGATGCCCTGACCAGCCGGGCAGAGTTGCATCGTCAAAACGCCCACCATATCCCCGAAAAACACCGCGCCGATTTCCTGCGGCCCCGCCCAATTGACTACCGCGAGGTTGAACCGCGCGATATGTTTGACCCCAGCCCAACCAGCGACGTCAACCATATGTGGTTCCGGATGAAGGGCGCCGAGGGGACAACGCCGACGATGCAACATTGTCTGCTGGCTTATGCCTCGGATATGAATCTTTTGGGCTCGTCTTTGCGGCGGCATGGGCTGACCTGGTACAAACCCCGGCAAATGACCGCCAGCCTGGATCACGCGATGTGGTTTCACGGACCTATATCGTTCGAAGACTGGCATCTTTATACTATGGATGCGCCCTTTTCCGGTGGCGGTCGCGGGTTCAATCGTGGCTCGATCTATACGCAAGATGGGGTGTTGGTGGCCAGCGTCGCGCAAGAAGGGTTGTTGCGACCGTTAAAAACGAAAGAGGACGTATGAAACTGACCTTGCATCACATTAACCTGTCCACGCAACAGGTTGAAAAAATGGATGAGTTTTACCAAAATGTGCTAGGTCTGGATGTGCCGACCCAGGACATTCCGGTGCTCGAAAAGAATAAAGGGTACGGTGGCGATGTGGCAATTGTCAGTGATGGCAAGGTCCAGACTCATCTGGCTGAACGCGATGTGATGGCCGGGTTTCGCACCGGTCACATCGTCAATCCGGTGTCCCGCGGCCATATTGCCTATCGCTGTGATGATCTGGCCGCCTTCAAGGCGCATTTGGAGGCGGAAGGCGTGTTATATTCCGATTGGGGCAACAAAGCGGTGGCCGGTTGGCATCAGATTTTCTTTTACGACCCCGATGGCAATGTGATCGAGGTGCATCAGGTTGAATAAGGTGCCTTAGCCTTTGCCAAACCGTCGATTCAGTTTACGCATACCACCAATCCAGCGATCATAATTGTTGGTCTTGGCGCGCATATAGTCCAGAACCTCCGGATGAGGTAAAACCAAAAACTTTTCATCCTCAATGGCTTGCAAGCAGTCGTTGGCCACGACATCCGGCTCCAGCAACCCATCAAGTGCGGCGACCGAATCTTCATGCCCCCGGGTCATTTCTGACCGGACGGCCTGTGGGCAAAGCACCGAAACACCGATCCCGTCGTCGCCATAGGTCAGCGCCAACCACTCGGCCAAGCCTACGGCGGCGTGTTTGGTGACCCCGTACGGGGCCGCGCCCACCTGATTTAGCAACCCCGCCGCAGAAGCCGTGTTGAGCAGATAGCCACCGCCGCGTTCGATCATGCCTGGCACGACGTGACGTGCTGCCCAGACATGGGCCATCACGTTGATATCCCATATCTTTTGCCATTCGTCATTGGGGGCCTCAACGCCGCCAAGGGTGAGAATACCGGCGTTGGAACAGAAGATATCAATCGGGCCGGCCTCACGTTCGGTTTGCGAGACCAGTTTTTTGATCTCATTTTCGTTGGAAACATCAACTTTTACTGGTATCCCTTTGATAAGATTGGACACCTCTTCAGAACCTTGCATATTAAGGTCTGCACATACCACTTTGCGCGCGCCAGCCTGGGCAAACGCAATCGCCAAGGCCCGGCCGATCCCGCTGGCAGCACCGGTCACCACAACCACTTTATCTTTTACTTGCATATCAATCCCTTACGTCCACATTACCGACCCGCCACAGACTGTCAGCGCCTGTCCGGTCATATATTTGCTGGCATCCGAGGCCAGAAACACCGCCACTCCGGCCATATCTTCGGGCTCTCCCAATCGGCCCAGCGGAATGTCTTCGCGCGCGCGCCTTTCGCCTTCAGGCGAGTCCCACAATTCGCGGGCAAAATCGGTGCGGATCAGCCCCGGGCAGATGGCATTGACCCGTACGCCAGAGGGCCCGAATTCTGCCGCCAGATTGCGCACAAGGCTGATCAGCGCCAGTTTTGACATAGCATAAGTGCCCAGCATCACCGACGGCTTGAACGCACCGATCGATGAGGTGAACATCATAGACCCGGCACCCTTTTCGATCATGTCGCTGACCACCATCTGCGCCAACCAAAGGTTCGATTGCACATTGGCGGTCATGGTCTTTTCATAAGCCTTATCAGATATTTGCGAGGTGGGACCATAGTAAGGATTAACCCCGGCATTGCCTACGACGATGTCAATCTGGCCAACGTCTTTGCGGGTCTGATCCACCAATGCCTGCAACTGATCCTTGTGCGTAATGTTACAGGCAACCGGGGTCGCGCAGGGTTTCCCCACCGCACTGTTTATCTCCTCGGCAGCGGCCTCCAAAGTGGTCATATCGCGGGCAGAAATAACCACTTTGGCACCTTGCTGCGCCATTGCCCGCGCCATTTCCAATCCCATGCCTTTCGAGGCCCCTGTCAGCAGAGCAACACGTCCAGAAAGATCAAACATTCCCATAGTTTACCTCATGATAGTGATGTTAAACAAACCGTCCGGATGGCACGGCGGTCAATCTTGTCGGTGGCGGCGCGGGGCAGGGGGATGGTTTGAAACCAAACCTGCTCAGGTTGCTTGAAGCGGGCAATGTGGTCACCCAGAAACGCGATCAGCGCCTCTTGCGTCAGGGTCGCGTCGGGGCGGGTTTGCACGGCGGCCCCAACCACTTCGCCAAGTCTTTGATGTGGCAGGGAAAATACGCAAGCCTCGGCGACATCCGGATGTCGGTGAATGGCTGCTTCGACGTCCAGACAGGCAATGTTTTCGCCGCCACGAATGATGATATTTTTCTTACGGTCAACGATTGTAATCAACCCGTCCGAATCAATCCGTCCAAGATCACCGGTGCGCAGCCAACCGTCTTGCAGAACTTCATCTGTCGCGTCAGGTTTATTCAAATAACACCGCATGTTAGAGGGGCTTTTTACAGTGATCTCTCCGACCTCGCCAACCGCGACTTGCTGACCCTGATCATCAAGAAAGCGAATTTGCTGCAACGGTGGGAAAAGACGCCCGGCGGCGTTTGGATTGTCCTGATATTCCTGGCCATTAAAGCCGATGCCGATGGCGTTGGTTTCGGTCATGCCCCAGCCGGTGTTGATATTGGCATGTGGAAATTTCCGGGCCAGTTCACTCACTTGAATGGGCGGGCGTTTGGCACCTCCGGAACTGATTAACTCCAGTGATTTCAAAGATATACCAAAATTTTCAGAGGCGGTAATCAGATCGGCACATTGGGTCGGAACCCCGGTGACCCGCGTAATCTGTTCAGCTTCGATCATCCGAACGGCCATGTCAGGGTTCCACTTATCCAGCAGGCAAAGCTTGGTCCCGGCAGGCATGCTAAGCAGAAAACCCGGATGCGTGGCGGTGACGTGAAACAATGGTGTCATTACCAGAACCGAAGGGCGTGGGGCAGACGGGGTACCCGGTGGCGGGGGATCACGCAGGGCGGCAATGGCGGCCTGCATAGCCCAGGTATAAACCGCATTAATGGCGCCCCGATGGGTCAGCACCACGCCTTTGGGATCGCTGGTGGTGCCCGATGAATACATGATGGCAAAGTCCTGATCGGCATCAATTTCAACCTCGGGTGTTGTGGCACCAGTGCCTGATTCCCGCAGAGTGGAATAATCCAGACCAGTTTTGCCTTCACCATCCCGGACTCCAACAAGTTGGAATTGCTCGGATCTATCGCTACTCAGCAGTCGATCCATCCGCGCGCCGTCAGCAAAGACAATCCGGGCACCGGTGTCTTGCAGGGCATAGTCCAATTCCCGCGTGGTCCACCAAGCATTCAGGAACACTACAACCGCGCCGATGTTCGAGATCGCCAGGATCAACATTGGAAGTTCCGGACAATTGCGCATGGCAATCGCCACGCGGTCACCCGGTTTGACGTTCAAATTGACTTTAAGAGCTTCGGATACCATGTTGATTTCATAACAGAAAGCGTCATAAGTCCATCGTTCATTCGCATAGATAAGATAATCAGCCGAACCATCATCCTGAGCCTTGCGACTGGCCACCATCAACCCGCGCAGGTTTCGCGGCGCATTGGCGAATACATTATAGTCGATACCGCGAATACGCGCAGTTTTCACCGCAAACGTCGGATCGGTGGTGACCAGGTGTTCAACAGCCTGATCCAATGTCATTGCGTCCAATCCATCATCCTCTCAATCGTCTGACACCAGCGCGCCCATTTTCAGAATGGAAGCCCGGGCGCTTCAGGTCAATTGTTTGCGCAAGAGTGACGGAACGGAATTTGTCCGTTGGTTTGGTGTGTTGGTCAGGAATAGGCGGTAAGATGTTGAATAAACGCATGAATAACCCTGACAGGTGTGTAGTCAGATCATTCTAAATTTTACATAATACGGATTATGCGATTTACTGATGCATCCGGGCAGTTTCCAACTACTCCCTGCGAACAAGAGTAGTGCCTGCCTCAACGATGCGATCTATCGACGGCAACGTCACGCCATAAGCCGGCCCTGTCGCGATGAAACTGTCGCGCGCCGTGATCCGTGCGACGTCTTTACGCCCGGCTTCAGTAAACAACGCCATCAGTGCCTCGCTTTGCGAGCCGGTCTGACGGCATTCATCGACGATCAGGACATGGGCACAATCACGGGTCGCCGCAAGAATGGCGGTTTCAGCCAAAGGCGCGAGCCAACGCAGGTCGATAATGCGCAGGTTGATGCCGATCTTGGCCAACAATGGCTTGGCTTGGGTGCTAAGGTAACGGCCATTGCCATAGGTGAGAATCGCCAGATCAGTGCCCTGCCCTTCGATGCCAACGGCCCCCAAAGGTGTCTGCACGTCGGGACCAGGGTAATGTCGCATCCAACCGCCATCGCCCGGTTCATGCAGATCGCGCATCGGATAAAGCGCGATTGGGTCAATCATAACCACCACACGTTGTTCTTCACGGGCCAGACGCGTGGCTTCGCGGTACATGCACACGGCATCGGCGCCATCCGAGGGGCAACCGATGATCAAACCGGGAATATCGCGCAACACGGCCAGCGAATTGTCGTTATGGAAATGCCCGCCAAAGCCCTTTTGATACCCCAGTCCGGCGATACGCAGCACCATTGGGTTGGTAAACTGACCGTTTGAGAAAAACGGCAATGTCGCCGCCTCGCCGCGCAACTGGTCTTCGGCGTTGTGCAAATAAGCCAGAAACTGGATTTCCGGCATAGGAATAAAACCGTTTTGCGCTAGGCCAAGCGCCAGACCAAGAATGCTTTGTTCGTCCAGCAATGTGTCGATCATCCGGGATTTACCGAACTTCGATTGCAACCCTTTGGTGACGCCATAAACGCCGCCTTTGTGGCCTATATCCTCGCCCATCATGATGATCTCTGGGTGGGCCAGCATCAGATCGCTTAGCCCCAGATTGATCAGCTTGTTCATCGGCTGGGCCGCGTCGAGGGCACGCATATCTGCGGCACCAAAACTGGCCTTGCGTTGTGCATCCGAAGGGGCATTGCGCTTTTGAACCGCACGTTTCGGCGGGATCAGAGAGGCCATCACCTCGTCGCTGGTTTTCAGGTGCGGGTGTTGGACGACCTTTTCGGTCTGTTGATCAACTTCACGCCAAAGAGATTGATATTGTTTGGTTATTTCCTCTGCCGAAGCAAGGTTTTCACCAATCAGTCGGGCGGCGGTGTGGATCAATGGGTCATTGCGCTCTGCCGCTTCAATCTCGCTCATTGGTCGATAAGCGCTCTCTACATCCGGGCCAGCATGGCCGTAAAGACGCACGCAAGACATGTGGATAATCACCGGTTTACGTTGGACTCGCGCCATGTCAGCGGCGGCGCGAGCCACCCGGTATGTATCGACCACATCCAAGCCGTTGCAGGCCATATAGGTCAGACCGGGGCGCGATTGCAAAACGGCCGAAACCCAGCCTTTGGGGGATTTGGTCGAAATGCCGATGCCATTGTCCTGACAGAGAAAAACCAACGGCAGAGGCGCGTTCTGCCAAGCGGTCCAGCCGGCCGAATTCAGCGCGCCTTGGGCGGTGGAATGGTTCAAGGACGCGTCGCCAAAGCTGCAAAACGCCAAGGCATCCGGTTCATATTGGCGCGCTGGCGGCGGCGAACGGCGCGCCAGGGCAATCGAATACGCTGTGCCGACCGCTTTGGGCAAATGGCTGGCAATGGTCGAGGTTTGCGGTGGGATGTTCAGCGCCTTGGAGCCAAGAACCTTATGCCGCCCGCCCGAAATCGGGTCGTCCACAGCACAGGCAAAGCTAAGCAGCATGTCACGGATCATATCCTGACCGGTAACCTGCCCCGCACGGGCAATCTGAAACGCACCGTCACGGTAATGCAAAAACGCAGGGTCCGTGGGGCGCAAGGCCAATGCCACGGCGGCATTGCCTTCGTGTCCGGAGGATCCGATGGTATAAAACCCCTGCCCCTTTGCCTGCATCTTGCGCGACATCCGGTCCAGATGGCGCGAAGTCACCTGCGCACGAAACAACGCCCGCAACTGATCCGGTTTCAACCCGGCATCTACCGCCGACCCGGCAACTTTCGGCAAATCACCAGCCGCAAGACGCGCCAGAAACGCCTCATGCACGATTTCGGCGCGGTCCATGTCTCAATCCTTTAGAAAAACGCCTGAAGCCCGGTTTGCG
>DAOUQK010000193.1 GCA_030625695.1 Paracoccaceae bacterium
TCGGTGCCAAATATTGGCCGTGCCTGGCTCGCAACACCAACATTCGATATTTTGAGAAAATCATTTTTGCGCGCGTTTCGGCCGCGACAGCGTCTTTTTGAAACGGATTATGCTGATTATCCTCGTCCCCATAGACCAAGAACGTTGGAAGATTCGTAACGATTTCGGGTAACGAGCAATTGATGATGCAAAGGTGTCCGACGCTTATGCCGGCCTCTCGAAGCCTATTGCTAAGTTGCATAGCCATTCCACCGCCCTGGCAACTTGTGCCTATGTCAAAATGGGCACCGGAAAATCGCTTTCTGAGTTCACCAAGCAGATATTCCGTCAGGATATTTCTGACGTCTGTCGGGTCGTTGTCCGGCTGAACAAGCAAGTGTGAAGACCGGGAAAAGATCAAGGGTTGGTCATCTCCCAGGGCTCTTGCAAATCGCACCGGTTCTTTTGCGGCGTTGAATATCCACAACAGCGGCGGTCGAGTTCCACCCTCATTCAGGATTCTGAGCATTCCAAGATCATCTAGCGGTCGGCCATGCCAAGATGACATCAGTTTTTGCTGGGCAAGGGTGGGATCCAAGCTGGACATTAAAGATCTCGGCTCCTAGACTGAAAGATGATACACTGGATCATTGCCAATTCTTATCAAGGGGAATGAAATGAAAATCAACGTCTCAAAGCTGCTTTTGCTTAAAGGTTCAGCGGCCGCAAGCTCCGCAAAAATCGGCGTACCTGAGCCAGTTGCACCGCAGTCCAGTTCGGCGAACTAAAGACTGCTTGGCAGTGCCAAAGCCACGTTTCCTCATCAAGAGACAGCGGCAGAGCATTCGAAGGCCATATGTTATTGATTGGTTTTTAGCTCTCAAGGGGTGCGTTCACTTGCGAAAGTATGCAGCCCTGAAACCTCGAAGGCATTTCAGGCAAGTGTAACTGCCGGTATTATTCTCGGCCTTTGTCGGCTTGTGACAAGGGAAATGGGTGTCGTGAAATCGTGAGACCGCCAGCGGAAACGTCCCTTCAAGAAATCCTTCGGGAGGCGCGGCTCTACAGCATCAATCCGCTTGTTGGATGTATCGATAACTTCGTATCGCAAATAACCATTGAAGAGATTGAGGGCGCGCTTGACTGTGTAGACCTCCAATCCGCATCTGTCGCTAGTTTGACTGGCGCAATCGTGTCGGAAAACAGGACGGCGGAAAACCTTAAGATAGTGCCTGGAACAATTCCTGCAGTTGACGACGTCCTTGACAAGATATCAGGGCTTTTCAAGCTAAAGTGCAGCCTTTGTGAATACCCTGAATTCATCTCCTATCAAGAAGGCGGAGAGTTTAAGCTACATTTTGATGCGTCTTTGTCTGGCTCAATGCCCAGCCGCGAAACGGATACCAAGACCTCTAGTCAAAGAGTATTCACTGGAATGTTGTATCTGAATCAGGATTTCTCAGGAGGTACGACACGTTTCCCGCGACTGGGTATCGAGTTGCAGCCAAAGCGGGGAAGGCTGGTGTTTTGGCAAAACACCAAGCCAGGCACCGCCAAAGTGCACCCCTTCAGCATGCATCAAGGGTGCCCAGTGACGAAAGGAAACAAACGGATTATTACTTTTTGGTTTCGTGACAATCCCTGGGAACCTGTAAATACAGCATAGAGGTGCCCCTCAACTTTCAAAAGGATGTGATCATAGTCATGCCCGTTTCACCAAAATTGCCCATTTCCTCCAGGATTTTTGCGCCCCCGGCCAGGTCGACCCGGTTGGTGATGAGTCTTTCTGGTTGGACTTTCTTTGAAATCACCATCTCCATCATGTCGGGAAATGTATGACCCGCCATTGCATGGCTTCCCAGAATTTCCAATTCGTGAGCAATAACCCGATCCATCGGGATTGGTGGGTTGTTTTCGCCACCCAAAAGCAACCCGACTTGAATATGGCGGCCTTGACGGCGCAATGACAAAATTGAGTTTTGGCACGTTATCGGGCTGCCGAGCGCATCAACTGAAACGTGTACGCCGCCACCGGAAATGTCGTGTATCGCCTCGGGCACATTGGCGACCTTAAGGCCGTTCAATGTATAATCCGCACCGGCCTTCTTTGCCAAATCCAGTTTATCGTCATCGATATCGACGGCAATCACTCTTGCCCCCATGGCCTGTGCAATAGTAACGGCCGAAAGCCCGACACCGCCGCAAGCATGAATAGCAACCCATTGGCCCGGTCTGACTTTGCCTTGCTGCACGATAACGCGAAACGCGGTTGTAAAGCGGCACCCCAGGCTTCCACCAACTTCGAAAGAAACGTCCTCCGGAAGTAAAACCAGGTTGGCATCTGCATAGGGAACCGCAACATATTCTGCGAATGCGCCCCAGCCGGTGAACCCGGGCTGGTACTGATCCGGGCAGATCTGGTGTTGACCGCCCAGGCAATATCCACAATGCCCACAGCCAGATACAACTGGCACAATGGCCCGCATACCGGGTTTCCAGCGTTTGACATCAGGCCCGACTGCTTCAATGATTCCAGAACACTCGTGGCCAGGTATATGCGGCAAAGACTTGATATCGGTATCGTGCCCCATCCAGGCATGCCAGTCACTTCGGCAAACACCGTTGGCAATGACCTTCATCACGACTCCATCTTTGGGTGGTGTCGGATCTGGCACCGTTTCAATCGTTATGGGGCCTTGGAACTCATGGAAAAGAGCTGCGCGCATGGTTATTTCATCCTTAATTTATTTAGGTTGTGCCATTGGCTGCGGCCTTTCACTGGTCCGGACACAGCATGCGGTTGCCGCTGTATTGTCCAAACTTCCGCATCCCTGAGCACTGTGATGTTCTAACACGGTATTGACAACCGCCAGGAACGTCACGCCCGCCGCCCGGCAAGGCGGTCAGGGTTGATCCGGCAAAGATCAGGGCCCGTCTCGGTGAGGAAGCAATGTGATGATCCGGGATGGAACAGTCAGGCGCAGTTGGATTGCGCGGCTTTCCCCATGGCTTCGGCTGTCGCCTCTAACGTCAGCAATATCGAAGCGTGACGGTTTTTGTATTCACGCGCTGGTATCAGCACTTCAAGCCCGTCAAAGGGTGCATCCGGAACCGGCCCGCCATCTTTCAGCATCGTCTTAAGCTGATCACGCGCGGTTTCAATCTGCGCCCTGGTGGCACCGATCACAGCACTTGCCACAACCGACGCCGATGCCTGACCCAAGGCGCAGGCCTTAACGTCCTGGCCAAATCCGGTGATCACCCCGTCAATGACGTTTACGTCAACCGTCACGGTCGACCCGCACAGGGGGGAGCGGCGTTTGACCGTCGCATCGGGTTGCGCCAGCCGGTCCAACAAAGGGATATCGGCGGCCAGCGCCAGAATGCGGGCAGAGTAGAGTTTGATCAGATCGGTGTCGTTTGACATGGGATTTCCGGGCTTTTCCTTTGGGGTCGCAGCCCCTACATAATCACCCAACTGCGGGATGCAAAAGGTTTTTAGCCAAATGAGTGATGATAGCCCCGACAAGGCCCCCGACAAGGCTCCTTTTGACCCGGCCTCGCTAACCTATAACGACGCGGGCCTGATCCCGGCGATTGCCCAAGACGAGGCCACAGGCGAGGTTCTGATGATGGCCTGGATGAACGCGCAGGCCGTGGCGCGCACACTTGCCAGCGGGCGGGTGACCTATTGGTCGCGGTCGCGGGCGGCGTTCTGGGTTAAGGGCGAAACATCCGGCAATACGCAGGAACTGGTGGATTTCCGGCTGGATTGCGACCGTGATTGCCTGTTGGTCGTGGTGCGCCAATCCGGCCCGGCCTGTCACACCGGCGCGCGCAGTTGCTTTTACCGGGCGGTGCGGGACGGGGATGAGATGGCGTTGGAGGGGCCTGGATCGCAGATGTGATCAGCGTGACCATCTCCGCCGGAAACGTCTCTCACCTTGTGACCTTCTTCTTGGAGGCATGGGCGTCAGATGCGAATTGTCGACGATGTGGTCCTTAGCCTGCGAAATTTAATGCAGGGGCGGGAAGGGGTAATAATCGCCCCGGAAATGACCGATTTTGTGTCATTTCCCACCGGAAATTTGTTAGACTTTTATCTGTAGGGGATTTGTTAATACCCAAAGGTTGATGGTGCACCAGCAAGGCAACAAAGGCACCAACCCAATGCATGGTCTGATCAACAGAGCAATCCAGACGTTTGTCTGCCAGACATACGGCAATGATCTTTGGTACCGGGTGACCGAGGCCGCTGAACTTGGTTTTACCGAGTTTGAATCGATGCTGATCTATGAAGAAGACCTGACCCACAAGGTTCTGGATGCCTTATGCACCGATCTTGGGCGCCCACAGGCCGAAGTTCTTGAAGATCTGGGCACCTATCTTGTGTCCAACCCAACGGTCGAGGCGTTGCGCCGGTTGCTGCGGTTCGGTGGGGTGAACTATGTTGAATTCCTGCATTCGCTTGATGATCTGCCGGATCGTGCGCGACTGGCGGTGGATGATCTGGATATTCCCCGACTGGAATTACGCGAACAGATAGCCGGTCAGTTCAGCCTGACCTGCGGGCCGGGGTTGCCGGGCTTTGGTTGGGTGATGATGGGGGTGCTGCGGACCATGGCGGATGATTACGGCGCGCTGGTGTTTCTGGAATACAGCGGCAAGCGTGACAATGACGAAGTTATTTCGATCACCCTGATCGAAACCGCCTTTTCCGAAGGGCGCAGTTTTGAATTGGGGGCGCGGACCGGATGAGTGAGCGGTTTATTAAATGTACTGAGCTTGCTGATGTTCTGGATCTTCTGTGCCCAATGTATGTGTTGCTGGATGAAACCGGGCATATTTGCCGGGTCGGGCCGACCCTGCAAAAACTGCGGGCTGATCAGCCAATGAAAGGGCAACGGTTTCTGGAACTGTTTGAACTGAACCGCCCCAAGGCGGTCAGCAGTTTCGCCGGTTTGATGAAAACCTCAGGTGCCAAGTTGCATCTGCGGTTCCGGGACGAACCGCAAACCGGGCTTAAGGGCGCGCTTGTGTCTTTTCCGGGTGGCAATGGGGCAATTGTCAACCTGTCGTTTGGTATCTCGGTGATGGATGCGGTGCGCGACTATGCGCTGAATTCGGCCGATTTTTCCGCCACGGACCTGACGATTGAGCTGTTGTATCTGGTCGAGGCCAAGTCCGCCGCGATGGAGGCATCGCGCACCTTGAACCTGCGATTGCAGGGGATGATGATTGCCGCCGAAGAACAGGCCTACACCGACACGCTTACCGGGCTGAAAAATCGCCGCGCCCTTGACCATGTGTTGGGTCGGATGGTCACCAGCGGCAAGGCGTTTGCGTTGATGAACCTTGATCTGGATTATTTCAAGGCGGTCAATGATACAATGGGCCATGCCGCAGGGGATCATGTGTTGCAGCAAGCCGCAAGGATCATGGTCGAAGAAACCCGCGGCGACGACATTGTCGCGCGCGTCGGCGGTGACGAATTTGTACTGATTTTTGGCGAATTGACAGATCGCAAGAACCTTCAGCGCATCGCCGGCCGGTTGATCGAATTGCTTCAGGAACCTATCCGCTTTGGCGACCAGACCTGCCGTATTTCCGCCAGTGCCGGGACGGTCATCTGGTGTAACGAAGGTGAGCCCAAGGCCGCAGATTTGCTGCACGAAGCTGATTTGGCACTTTATGCCGCCAAACGCGCCGGGCGGGCCTGCCACAAGTTCTATTGTTCCGAAATGCGTGTCGAAAATCAGGACAATTCCACAACACAAGCGCCCGCCGTCCCGGTCGTAGCATCCGGGGGATCAGTGTCTGATCCAGATGAAACTGCCGCGCGGGCGACCGGAACCTGAGATTGTCGGCGCGATGACACTTGGACGCCCATTAAATTCCGCCTTTTCAGATAGTCGCGCCCTTTCCCGGCCCGCAACTCGGCTCTTGCGGCCTGTGCCACTCACAGATTAGGGTTAACCTGTTTGAAAAAGGGACATTTTCGTTCTCGCCTGAATGGCGGGGCAGGGTGCGACACAGGTTTTATGCGAATTATCGTAATTACTCTTGCTTTGGTGTTGATTGGTCTGATTGGCCTGTCCGCCTGGCTGTTGTTGCGGTCCTGCGCTGTGCGCCTGCCTTTTACCGACCGGTTGATAACAGTTTGTGAGACGCAAGAGGCGATCCAGACACGCACGGACTTGTATCGAACCGACCGTGACAACCATGCGCTGAGCCTTCGTATCACCCGTTTGCAGCGCGAGCTTGGCGATATGATCTGCGAAGCAGAGCCCCCACCGCCTCCTCCTCCTCCTCCTCCTCCGGAACCAGAGACCCCTAGCGGTCTGGCTCCCGAGGCGTTTGATGAGGCTGATATCTCGGTGATGGAGGGGTGTTGGGAATTGTCGTCGAATTATTCGGTTCGTCATGTTCGAACCCAAAAGATCACCAGGTTCAATTACTGGCGCATTTGTTTTGACGCTGCTGGTCAGGGCACCGAGACCATGCGCTCGACTGACGGAATTATCTGCGAAGGCAGCCTGTCGGGGAAATTGCCGGGCAATGGCCGGCTAAGCATGCGTGAACCGGGCAACCTGCAATGTGACAATGAAAGCTTTATTTATCGACGCGACATTATTTGCACGCTTGATCAGGATGGCAGTGCAAAGTGCAAAACCCATCAACCCGAAACCCAAGGGCGCGACACTGTAACCCTGCGTCGGGCACGCGAATAGCCCGGGAGAGAAAGAAATGGCCGAGTATTTTCTGTCCAAGATCCGCATCGATTCGACCGACTTTGTCGAGGCCGGCGGGCGGCCCGCACTTGAGCGTCACGCCGAGTTGCGCCAACTGTTGCTGGAACGCGCCGGACCCGAAGTGGCAAGCCTGTTCGCCGAACCGTTGATCAGCCGGGGCAATGATGCCTCGCCGCCGACCGTGTCCTGGTACGGCGAGGTCGAGGCCGAAGCACGACCACTGGCCAGCCTGAGTGGTGCCGAGCGCGACGCTGTGGAGAGTTATCTGAGCGAACATCTACGCCCGTTGCGCGCCCTGGCTGACGACCCGCAAAATGGCGATCTGGCGCTGGGCGCGCTGAGCGTTTACGGGCGCGACGATGTTCTGGTGCAGGGTGGCCGCCCGGTGATTGTCAACTGGGGGCTGATGCCCGGTGGAAACGGCGCAAATGCCGCCTC
>DAOUQK010000289.1 GCA_030625695.1 Paracoccaceae bacterium
CGCACGCCGGGCGAGACACGCGGCAACAGGTCCCACATGTCCGGCTGTATCTTTTCTGGTATGGTTTCTGCCGGGGCCAAAACCGGAGCTGCATCAATCGCAGGTGCGGTGAAAAAGTTCAAACCACTCTGCCCCACGACAGGCACCTGATCACCGGAATGACGGGCTAGTTGGGCTACAAAATCCGGGTTCGCCAAAAATTCGGTTGCTCGTCGGCGAAACTGCCGTTTGATCTGGCCACTGCGCACACGCGCCCCATCTGCCGACCCATCCAGACCGGCAAGACGCGACGGCGTGCGATTGGTATTGCCGGTCGGCTTGAATAATGATTGTTCGCCCATATTCAATATCCCGTCCGGCGCATCACCACGCCCACAGTTCGCAGCATCAGACCCAGATCAAGCGTCATGGACAAGTCAGTCAGATACTTTTCATCCAATTCGGCGCGATACGAAAACCGCGTTTCATTGCGCGCCGAGACCTGCCAAATCCCAGTAATGCCCGGCAGTACCGCGAAATAAGCCTGTGCATTGCCATAAAGCGGTAATTGCTGCGGCATCATTGGACGCGGACCAACAAGGCTCATCTCACCCTTCAGCACGTTCCACAATTGCGGCAATTCATCCAGCGACGTCTTGCGCAGGAATCCACCAACCGGCGTGATACGCGGATCGTTCTTCAACTTTTGCGTGGCGTCCCAGGCGGCGCGCATTTCCGGGTCACTTTGCAAACATTGCTCTAACTTTGCATCAGCGTCACGCACCATGGTGCGCAGTTTCAGGATCGAAAACCGGATCCCGCCCTTGCCAAGCCGATCTTGCCGGTAAAACGGCAACCCTCCCTCAATCCAAAGCGCAATCACGCAGATCAGGATAAGTGGGACGGATACCGGCAACGTGGCCAGCACAAACAGAATGTCGAACATCCGTTTTCCCGCCACCCGGTATAAAGACCGGGGCACCGGGGCTGGTGTGTGACAAGGCGCATCACGGCCAAAGGTCGGGACAACAATCGGGTGATTGAAATTGGCAGGGGACACCATGGCCCAAGCCAACTGATCGCCCATATGGGTCAATTCATGCACGGTTCTAATAGCCTGCCTTGAAATATCACCCTGCGAATAATCTTTCATGTCTTTCCCCACCAAACCAAAAACTTTGTCACCCAAACGTCGGGTCTTGGACGATCCGACCGGCAATTTCACGTCTCAAAACCTTTCTGGTCGCTGCACCCAAATTCGACCCGTTGCGCATCAATGGCTGTCTGCTTGCGTCCCGGGGCCGGGCAATAATTCACAGCAGATTTCCGCCGCAATATTGCTAAGATTGAAATTACCTCAGGCCGGGTTGAATTTTGGGTTTTCGAAGGAAACAGATTGTTTCCGTCCAATTTGGCGCGAATATGGCGGGAATTCGGGATAAACTGAAATTTGCCTGAAACAATACACCTGAAATGGCAAGATTGTTCGCAAGCCTTAACGGAATCAGTGCGCTATGGCGGCGATAGCATCCGTCGCCCAAAACGCGCGCAAATGCGACTGATTCATGGCGACCTTTTCTAACAGGCCCTGATACAGTTCAGGTTCTGTTAACTATTTCCGGAGCGTAAAGCGCTGGCCGGGGGCAGGTGGATCAATCGGCGGGCCGGCAAAACATTGCGCCTTCTGCATCCAGGCATCCGCATCCTTGCCGGTCACTTTCAGACTGGTTTCGGCGACATTACGGGTTTGCGTCACGACTTGGGCAAACTCCACCGCCGACCCACGCACCACATTATCCTCTTGCGGCGTGTTCCAGTCCCACACCACCCCCGAGGGACCGGTTAGCTGCACATACGGGGCCACGTCAGGCACCGTTTGCCCGCGATTGATAAAGGTCCAGCCAAAGGTCGAAACACCCAAATGGGCGATATTGCGAATCCGGTCCTTTTCCACCCGTTTTACCCCCAAGACATCAAACACCTCTTGCCCGTGCGCCCAGGTTTCCATCTGTCGGGCGGTGATCGACGAAAGCGCGCTCATTTGCGGCCCGGCCCAGGTAACACGGGCCTTGGGGTCAGCGTTTGCATAGGCATCGGCGGCTCGTTCGGCGCCGATCCGCCATGCCTCGAACAAGGCACGCGCCTTTAACCCGTCAAGCCACGGAAATTGCGTATCCAGAAGGCTTTGCCCGTCGGCCAATCCGGCAGCAATTGGCGCAAATATCGCCTGAAAGGCGGCATCGCTTTCCAGCGTCGCGGTGGCGGCGGCGTTAAACATGTGCAGATGGCCAATGACATGGTCGATGGTCCAGCCTTTGAACAGGGTCGGCTGGTCAAAATCCTTGTCGCCAAGCGGTTCCAGAAGGGTTGCCAACGCGCGGCTTTCCTGGCGAAAATCTTCGGCTTGTTTCATGGTCGCTCCGGGCTTTATGGCATTGAGCGTCACCCTACAGGGATTACCGCCCACCTCAATCAAAAGTGGATTATCGCGGACATTACCAGTCAGCCACCCTATATTGACCCCACACCCCAACCGGACCCAACCCATATGCCGACCCTGTGCCGAGATTGCCTGACACAAACTCTGACCCCGGCCCAAGCGGTGCGGCGCTGCCCGTCCTGTGGCAGTCCGCGCCTGCTGGCGCATCCCGAACTGTTTGATCTGTCGATTGCGCATATGGACTGCGATGCGTTTTATGCCTCGGTTGAAAAGCGCGACAATCCCGGGCTGGCGGACAAGCCGGTGATCATCGGCGGTGGGCGGCGAGGCGTGGTATCGACCGCCTGCTATGTGGCGCGTATTCGTGGCGTTCGGTCGGCCATGCCGATGTTTCAGGCGCTTAAGCTGTGCCCCGACGCGGTGATCATCAAGCCGCGCATGTCGGCCTATGTCGAAGCTTCGCGCGCCATTCGCGCGCTGATGCTGGAACTGACCCCAGTGATTGAACCGCTGTCGCTGGACGAGGCGTTTCTGGACCTGTCCGGCACCCAGAGACTGCATGGCGCACCCCCTGCGGTGATGCTGGCGCGGTTGATCAAGCGGATGAAAGAACAGGTCGGGTTGACCGGATCCATTGGGTTGTCACATAACAAGTTTCTGGCCAAGGTGGCGTCCGATCTGGACAAACCCCGCGGCTATTCAGTGATCGGCAAGGCCGAGACCGACGATTTCCTGCGCGACAAACCGGTGCGCCTGATCTGGGGCATTGGCCCGGCGGCGCAGGCGTCGCTGGACAAGGTCGGCATTCGCAGCTTTTCCGACCTGCTGCGCTGGGACCAGACGGCGCTGACGGCGCGGTTTGGCTCTATGGGCGAACGGCTCTGGCATTTGGCGCGCGGGTTGGATCACCGGCGGGTATCGGCGCATGAACCAATGAAATCCATTTCCAACGAAACGACATTCTTTGAGGACACAGGCGACCCAGATATTCTGGACGGCCACCTGTGGCGCATGGCTGAAAAAGTATCGGACCGCGCCAAGGCCAAAGGTCTGGCCGGGCGGGTTGTGACGCTCAAGCTGAAACGGTCAGACCATTCCGGGCTGACCCGGCGGGTGTCTTTGCGTGATGCCACACAGATGGCTGATACATTGTACCGCCGGTCGCGCGGGTTGTTTGATCTGGTGGCCGATCAGGGGCCATTTCGGCTGATCGGTTGCGGCTTGTCGGATCTGTGCCCGGAATCCGAAGCCGATAAATCCGGCGACCTGCTGGACCCCGGCGCGCTGAAACGCGGCGACGCCGAACGCGCGACCGATACAATCAAGACCCGGTTTGGCAAGGATGCAATTGGGAAAGGCCGGGCGTTGCGGTAAAACTGGCGCGGCTACTTAGCGTTACGGATCAGGGTGACATAAAACTGAACCGCCTTGACCATCGCCTCGGTCGAAATACGCTCATTCCGGCCATGCAGGCGCTTAATGTCATCGCCGGTAAAAACAAACGGATTGATCCGATAACTATCGTCGGAAACAAGGCTGTAATGAACCGAATCCGTCGCCGCCACCGTCAACCCGGGCACGACAATCAGATCACCGAACACTTGCCGGAATGTCCGCGACAGGGTGGCAAATGCCGCATTGTCGCTGTCTGATACATCACTCGGCTCGCGACCCGCACCATTGCGTACCTCGACATCAATCACTGGGTTGTTGATCATATCGCGCGTATGGGCAATGATCGACGCCACGCTGTCACGCGGATGGATGCGGTAATTGACGGTTGCCTGTGCGGTCTGCGGCAACACATTTTCCTTGGCTGATCCCACCAGCATCGTTGGTGCCTTGGACGTTCTCAGCATGGCGTCGGTCGCAGGCGATCCCGACAAGGCATTGTTCAGCAGTGGGCGAAACAACCACTGATTGGCAAACAACACCCGTTTTTCCAGCGAAAAATATGGCCCAAGTGCGTCGAAAAATTCTTTCGACACACCGCTTAACCCACCCGGCACAGGTGCTGATTGCAGCTTTACCAGACTTGTCGCCAACATGCTTACGGCCGTATCACGTGGCGGCAGCGATGAATGCCCGCCAGCCGCATGGGCCGTGATATCAACGCTTAGATACCCCTTTTCGGCGATATTGATGCTGGCCACTGGTGCATCCAGCCCCGGTATCACGTCCACCAGAATCATCGACCCTTCGTCCAGCGACCAAGCCATCTGAAC
>DAOUQK010000245.1 GCA_030625695.1 Paracoccaceae bacterium
ACAGGTCCAGAACCACGGCCAGATAGAGCCAGCCTTCGCGCGTCCAGACATAGCTGATATCAACCACCCATTTCTGATTGACCCGATCTGCCGAGAAGTTCCGGTTCAACAGATTTGGCGCGATGTTGAAGCTGTGATTACTGTCCGTCGTGACCCACTGGCTGGCAGGGCATCCTTCGGGTGCCCGAGAAGCTTGTATTTCTGGGTTCTGACAACAGTTACGCCATTCTGACGCATCAACCGCCCCACGCGACGATGACCGACGTCCATGCCAAGCTCGTTCAGCTCTTCGGTCATTCTCGGACGACCATAGCTGTTCAGGCTCAGGCGGTGTTGTTCCCGGATGTGGGCCAGCAGAACCATGTCCTCACGTTGGCGCGGACTGGCGGGTCGGTCGCGCCAAGCCCGGTAGCCATGGAAACCTGCCGCTCGATCTGGTCAAGAAAGCGCAGAAACTCCTGGTGCCGGTGGCGTTACATATTCTTTGACATCACGCTGCCATCCAGAACATTGAGCGCCGCAAACAGGGTTGTTGTGCCGTTTCTCTTGTAATCATGGGTGAGGGTCTGGCCACGGCCCTTTTCAGCGTCAGGGCGACCACTTCATCGACCTTTACCCGGGCCACCGGTGCAATCCGGGAGGGCCGCGTTTTATCGCGCAACAACCCCGCTACCCCTTCGTGCATAAAGCGTTTCTGCCAGCGCCAGACACAGGTCTTGGACTTGCCGGTTTGCTTCATAATCCAGGTGGTGCCAGCCCCATCGGCGCTCAAAAGAACAATCCGCGTCGGCCAGGCATGTTTCTGCGGGGGCGAGCGATCCGCAACAAACGCGTCCAGACGACGGCGATCAGCTGCGGTGACAGTAAATGTAATTCCCTTGCGCATGCCACAGACTCGCACAATCATAAAAGTTTGGGAAAAAATTCGGACTCTTACGTTACTGACAATCCACTAGGGGGTGATATTACTTATTATCTTTCGATTCCAGGGTCGCCCATCATTCCCTTTCGGGTCAAGACACATTCACCGCGCTGCACATTTTGCTTTGCATAAGCAGGCCAGTTTTGGCATGAGGGGTTCCATGACACCGCAAATTCGCGCCCTCTTAGTTCACCTGCTCACCGCCACCGGTGCTGTGTTTGCCATGCTGGCAATGCTGGCCGCTGTGGATGAGAAATGGGACCTGATGTTCCTGTGGCTGGTCGTCGCGTTTTTTGTCGATGGCATCGACGGACCATTGGCTCGTAAATACCGGGTCTACCGATATGCGCCCGAGTTTGACGGCGTCCTGCTTGACCTGATCATAGATTATCTGACCTATGTGTTCATTCCGGCCTTTGCATTATTCAAATCAGGGCTGATGGCGGGGTGGACCGGATGGGTCGCAATCATTCTGATCACCTTTGCAAGTGCGATGTATTTCGCCGATACACGGATGAAAACCAAAGATAATTCCTTTTCCGGCTTTCCCGGATGCTGGAACATGCTGGTCTTGGTAATCTTCGCGTTAGAGCCAAATTTCTGGATTTCGCTGGCGCTGGTCACAGTATTGGCCGTCGCCATGTTCCTGCCGTTGAAATTCGTCCACCCGGTACGGACTGAAAGGTGGCGATTTGTCACCCTGCCGATGGCTTTGGCCTGGATATTTTTTGCTGGATGGGCCGCCTGGGTTGATTTCCACCCCGAAAGCTGGGCCCATACCGGGCTGGTAATCACCAGCGTTTACCTGCTTTTCGCCGGTATCGCACAGCAGATCATTCCTGAACGAAAAAACTAGGTGGCCACACATAGGACCGCTCAGATCAACAGGCCACCCGCACTTTCATGGATCAACAACGCCACTTTGGTCTCGACACCCCCCGCCCCGGAAAACCCGGTCAGCTTACCACCGGCTCCCATCACTCGATGGCAAGGAATGATGATCGGGATCGGATTGCCTCCGCAAGCCCCGCCAACCGCCTGCGCCGGATGATCAAGGGCTTTGGCTATGTCGCCATAGGTACATGTATCGCCATAGGGAATGGCCAGCATCGCGTCACACACTGCCCGTTGAAAGGCTGATCCCAGCACCTTTAACGGCAGGTCGAATACGTGCAATTGCCCCTTGTCATAGGCGCGCAATTGCGCCGCCGCCTCTTGCAGCAGAGGTGTTGTTTCGCCGTCACCCAATCCGTCTTCCACACTGTCTACCGCGCTGGCCCAGACCAGTTTAGTGATGGCATCGTCCTGCGCGGTCACATCCAGACGGCCAAATTGCGTATTTACTGAAAGTGTAGGCATGTGCCGATCATCGCCCAGTCCGGGCCTTCAGGCAAGCGGGTTCACCTGATTGCAAAAGACTAGCACAACACCGATGCACCCTCTGACCTGCCCCCCGGAAGTTCCCTCACCTTGATGTAGAGTCTGCCCAACCTTTGAAGGAGCAGACGAATGCGAAAGAGCCGTTTTACCGAGGCGCAGATTATTGGAATGATCAAAGAGCAGGAGGCGGGGATGTCGACGGCGGAAGTCTGCCGTAGGCATGGCCTTAGTCCGGCGTCGTTCTACAAATTCAAATCCAGGTACGGTGGGATGAATGTATCCGACACGCATCGCCTCAAATCCTTGGAGGACGAAAATGCCAAACTCAAGCGCCTTCTGGCAGATACGATGCTGGATAATGTTGTCCTGAAAGATTTGCTGGGAAAGAACTGACGACGCCGAAAGAGCGGCGGGATGCAGCGCTCAGGGCGCTGCGGGATCACGACATCTCGCAGCGCCGCGTCTGCAGGCTTGTCGGGGTCGATCCTAAGACAGTCCGGCGTGAACGCCTGCCGGACAACCCGGAAATCCGGGCAGAGATGAAGAAGATCGCACGCAAACGCCGCCGGTTTGGCTACAGGCGGATCGGCGTGCTGCTTGAACGGGAAGGCATGGTCATGAACCACAAGAAACTTTACCGGCTCTACACAGATGAAAAGCTGTCCGTGAGGCGACGCCGGGGCCGCAAGCGTGCGCGCGGCTCCAGAACGCCGATGCCCGTGGCGCTAAAGCCAAACCAGCGCTGGTCGCTGGACTTTGTATCCGACACCTTCGGTGCGTCTCGCAAGTTCCGCATCCTGGCGGTGAACGACGATTGCTGCCGCGAGAACCTCTGCCTGATGGCCGACACCAGCATCTCGGGTGCCCGGGTGGCCCGTGAGTTGGATGCGCTCGTGCGGTTATATGGCAAACCTGCGTCCATTGTCAGTGACAACGGCACCGAGTTCACCAGTCGAGCCATCTTGAAATGGGCCAACGACAACGACGTTGACTGGCATTACATTGATCCGGGCAAGCCCCAGCAGAATGCATTCATCGAGTCATTCAACGGCAGCCTTCGCGATGAGTTGCTGAATGAGGAATTGTTCGACACGCTCGATGATGCCCGCCGACACTTGGCGCTTTGGCGCTATGACTACAACAACGTCAGGCCCCACTCGTCGCTTGATAATAAAACACCCGCACAAGCGCGTCGAGCGCTTGAGCAATCTGAGGGCTCCGCGCACGACGCGCTTGCCCAACCCGAAACCGACGACTATCAACCCCGCAGACTCTCGTTATGAATGAGGGACGACCGGGGGGCAGGTCACCTCGAATGCATCACATCAAGGCAAACAAGGTCAATCTGTGTTATGCTGCCCTTACCCACTAAGGAGGGGGTAAGCATGGAAATGACACCTTTTATTAAACGCGTCGCTATTTCGAAATTTCTTGGCATTGGTTTCGGGCTGATATTTGCCTGGTGGTTAGCGCAAATGGCAACGGCCCCTACTACACTTGTCTGGGGCGTTGCCTTGTGGATTTTGACGTTGGGCGCATTGATCGGAATTATCGGGTTCTACACAACTATCCCGTTCTTCGGCTTTGCCCTGCCCGTCTGGTTGCGCGGTGCCTGGTGCGGTCTTTGGATGGGGATCGTCATGGTCCTTATGGCTTACGGTCAATTATCAGCCGCAATTGACCAAATGACCTGGCTACCAACCATGTTCCACTCGCCGTGGTGGGCGTTGGTAGACATGGCCATCATCGGGGCCGTGATCGATCTGATCGCCACCCGGGCAACTGGCCCGACGCCGTGGCCGGAATCTGGCGTCAGCGGGCAGACTTAAGCCTGAGAAGTAGGGTGGGCAGCTTTGCCCACCTTCTTGGCGACCAAACCGGGGCGGTGGGCAGAACTGCCCACCCTACGCCTAACGATGCAATGTTTGTGCGGCTTGATATAAGGGATGGCGCTGAGGGATTAACCCAGCGCCGTGTCACATCGCCCGCAAACGCCAGCCTGCTTGTGTTGCCCCACATCCGGCAGGATTTTCCAACACCGCTGGCACTTTTCACCATCGGCTTTTTCAAACACCACGCCAACGCCATCGGTTTCCGGCAGACGGAACGCCTCTGCCGGGCTTGGATCACCCGTCAGAACGACGCCCGAAGTGATGAACATATCATCCGTCGGCATCGACTTCAGCAGCGCCAACAGGCTTGCGTCCTCGATATGCACCACCGGGGCCGCCTCAAGGCTGGATCCGATCACCTTATCCTGACGCTGGATTTCCAGCGCCGATGTCACCACCCGGCGTACGGTGCGCAAACGGGTGAAGTTATCCGCCAACGTGTCATCCCGCCAGCTTTCGGGCGTATCGGGCATATCGTTCAGATGCAGGCTGCTGGCCTCGCCCGGGAACCGCTCAAGCCAGACCTCTTCCATGGTGAACACCAAAATCGGCGCCAGCCAACCGGTCAACCGGTGAAACAGGATATCAAGCACCGTGCGCGCTGCCCGCGCCCGTGTTGTATCGCCATCGCAATACAGCGCATCTTTGCGGATATCGAAATAGAACGCCGACAGGTCGATGGTGGCAAAGTTGAACACAGCCTGAAACACGCCCTGAAAATCGTACGCTTTGTACCCTTCGCGTACCCGAGCGTCCAATTCCGAAATCCGGTGCAAAACCCAGCGTTCCAGATCGGGCATATCAGCGGGGTCTACCCGGTCAGCGTCGCTAAACGTCGCCAGTGATCCCAGCAAAAACCGCATAGTATTACGCAACCGGCGATAGCTATCGGCCACACCTTTCAGGATCTCAGGCCCAATCCGGTGATCATGCACATAATCGGTCTGCGCCACCCAAAGCCGCAGGATATCGGCGCCATATTGATTGACCACCTGCTCGGGCAGGATGGTGTTGCCCAACGATTTGGACATCTTGACGCCCTTTTCGTCGAGCGTAAACGCGTGCGTCACAACCGCCTTGTACGGCGCACGCCCCAAGGTGCCACAGGCCTGCAACATCGATGAATGGAACCAACCGCGATGCTGATCAGTACCTTCCATATAGACATCGGCAATACCATCCGGCGCGCCATCTTCCCGATCGCGCAGAACAAACGCATGGGTCGAGCCAGAGTCAAACCACACATCCAGCACATCAAAAACCTGATCCCACTCATCTGACGAATAATCACCGCCCAGGAACCGCTCTTTGGCGCCATCGGCATACCAACAATCGGCCCCTTCGGCCTCAAACGCCTCGGTGATGCGGGTGTTGACAGTATCGTCGCGCAACAAGAATCCGTCATCCGTCGGCAAGGCCCCTTTGCGGATAAAGCAAGTCAACGGCACGCCCCAGGCGCGTTGACGCGACAATACCCAATCCGGCCGCGCCTCGATCATCGAATAAAGTCGGTTACGCCCGGTTTTGGGTGTCCATTCGACCAGTTGGTCGATCGAATTCAGGGCGCGTTCGCGGATTGTTGTGCCATAGGTATCCTGCCCATCGCCCACTGGCCGGTCGATCGCCGCAAACCATTGCGGCGTGTT
>DAOUQK010000161.1 GCA_030625695.1 Paracoccaceae bacterium
CCGGCCAGACCGAAGGGCGCGCATGTTTACATGCATGAGAGGGGCATGACCATCCGCGACCTGAACCGCGCGTTCGACTGGATGTTGCCGGATGACGAGGCCAACACCGTGGCCGGTCTGGTGATCCACGAGGCGCAGATGATCCCAACTGTGGGTCAGGTGTTTTCGTTCCACAACTTTCGATTTGAGGTGATGACGCGGGACGGCAACCGGATAACCGGGTTGAAAATCAGGCCGCTTTAGGGCCACCGATCAAAATGGCAGAACAGGCCGTCGAAGCGTCAGATTGGTGATGCTTCATAATCCTTGAAATGGGTCTTTAGCCGCTCGGTGTCTTCATTCGACCAGACATCAGGCCTGGTTACGGCAATCCAGCCGTCGATATACTTAGCTGGCGTGAACGTATGCCCAAAGCCTTGCGGAACCGTGGTCGCCATCGGCACGTCAAACCCGACATTCACGAAACTGACCACCGGGAACCACTGGAAATAGGGCGATAAATCCGAAGCCCGCGACTGGCCAAGCCAGTCAGGAGATTGGAATGCCAACTTCGGAGAAAAGAACGACATGGGATCGCTGCCATGTTGCAGGTACACGATGCGCAACGGTCCCCATCTGCGATCATCCGGCACGGAGAACCCGTTTTGGGTCATGAAACGAACGACCGAACTATCACCATATTCCGGCCACCACTGCGGGCTGGAAGGCTGGCGGTTGGCCGTCAGACTTGTCCATGCTGTGCTGGCAAAGGGCGGGCCGACCCAGAACGCGCCTTGTATCGGGTCCGCCAACAGATCAAGCAGATCGCTCGAAGCTTCGGAGCCAAGCGCACCAAGACTGAGACCAAACAGATAGAGGCGTGGGCGTTGGTCTTTGGGAAGTTTTGTCCAATGGGAATAAACGGCATTGAAAAGGGCCTTTGCGGCACGGCGCGACCGGTTGGGATCGACAATCAACGTCAGCCAACTGGGCAGGTAAGAATATTGCATGGTAACAATGGACAGATCTCCGCCATGTAAATACGCCACCGGTTCAATCCCTGCCGGGTCCAGCCATCCGGTTCCGGTCACGGTGGCCACGATCAGCACCGATCGCTCGAATCCGCCCTTGCGTATGAGGTCCTGCAAAGCGATAGCTGCGCGATTTTCGAAAGTCTCACCAGTGTTGTATCCGGCGTAGACGCGCACCGGTTCTTTTGCATCGCGTCCGGTCAGTTCCGCAATCTCGGCCCGATTTGGCCCATTGGTCAAGAACAGCTTTCCATTTCGTCCGATGTCATCCCATCGTATCAGAGAAGACGCGAATTCCGGAGGTTCCAGAACCCCGTCATCCACCACCCGATCCAGCGTTGCAAACATATCATCCATGGCCCGCAACGCCGATTTGACAACCAGGTCGTTGGTCATGACGATAACAACAACTGCAACCAGAAAGGTGCCCAGAACAATCGAAATACGGCGTGGCAGCAGCCGGTTAATCTGTAATATCACCCTTTGACCAAGCCAGATCAATCCGCGCACGACCGCCAGCAAGACAACAGCCGTTACCACCGCCACCGCCACAATGGTGAACGGATAGGCCGACTCGATCAACGGCATCTCCATCAACTCGCGAATCGAGTTTTGCCAAACGACCATTCTTTGCAGCGTGAATCCCGCAAGCGTCCCGATTGCCAGCAGCAGCATCACCGACGTGTTTCGGCGGGCGTTACCCCAGAGTTCTGTCAGTTCCATAAATCGCCAGACCGAAAGACCGAAATGGCCCAGGCCATAGCCGATGGCAAACAGCAGTCCTGACTGAATGCCCTGCACAATCGGAAGGCGCGGCAACAAAGACGGCGCCAATGAGGCACAAAAGAACAGTAACCCGACTGGCATGCCAGTCCCGGAAAGCGTTCTGAGAATCTTCGACATCAATATCTCCCGTTTGTGTCCAAGTCCGACACTACGACGCACAGGAGTCTTGCGCAATTTACCGAAGTTTCAAACTCTCAGGCGTTCCCCTTTGGGATCAAACGGCGGCTCTTCCAGGATACGCGCCTTGTGGGGGCGTCCAAGCACCATCACCTCAACCTCGTCCCCCGGCGCGGCGTCTTTGACAAACCCCAGCGCCAGCGACATGCCAACGCTATAGCCGTATGTGCCCGATGTGACCCGGCCAATGCCCTTGCCATCCTTGAAAATCGGCTCTCCGCCGGTCGCATCGGCGTTTGAGGCGTCGGTGTCAGCGCCGTCCAGCGCCAACAGAACCAACTGTTCACGCGCGGCGTTGGCCATCGTTTCGGCCACCGCCGCCTTGTTCAGGAAATCCTTGCCCATCTTGCACAAACGATCCAGCCCCACCTCTTGCGGCCAATATTCTGGGCTATACTCGCGACTCCACGATCCATAACCTTTTTCGACCCGCAAAGACATCAACGCCCGCCCGCCTACCGGCCCGGCACCAACGTCTTTTCCCGCCTCCAACAGGGCTGAATAAAGCCGCAACTGGTCTTCGGTGGCGCAATGCAACTCCCACCCCAGATCGCCGGTGAACGATACCCTTAGGGCCAGACATTCCACCCCCGCCAATTCGATCCGTTTGGAGCGCATGAACGGGAAATCCGCCGTATCAAGCGAGGTATTTGTCAGCCGTTGCAGCATCTTGCGCGATTCTGGTCCGGCCACGTTGAAACCACACATCGCCTCGGTATGGCTCTCGAAGGTGGTGCCATCTGGCAAGGGAACCGCCCGGAAAAATCGCTGATGGTACCGCTCGGCAATGCCCGATCCGATGATCCAGAATTCATCCTCGTCCAGCTTGGTCACGGTAAAGTCGCCGGCAATGCCGCCGCGCACGCCAATCAGAGGTGTCAGACACGACCGCCCCACCGTCTTTGGCATGTTATTGGCAAATATCGCGTTCAGCCAATCAGACGCGCCCGGCCCCTTGCAGGAATATTTGGCAAAGTTCGAGATGTCGATAATCCCGGCATTTTTCCGCAGCATTTTGCATTCATCGCCCACCGGACCCCACCAGTTTTGCCGGGTGAACCCATTGGTATCCTTGGTGCCAGGCGTTTCGGCAAACCACAGGGCATGTTCCCAGCCATAGTTAAACCCCATCACCGCACCCAGTTCCTTTTGCAGGTCATGAATCGGCCTTGTGCGCACCGGCCGCCCGGCCTCGCGTTCCTCATTCGGAAAATGGATGGCGAAACGATGCGCATACTGGTCGCGCACCTTGGCTTTGGTGAACGCCTTACCGGCCCAATCGCCAAACCGCGCCATATCCCAGGCGAACATGTCATACTGGGTTTCGCCTTCGATCATCCATTGCGCCGCCATCAGGCCCATACCGCCGGATTGACTAAACCCAGGAATAATACCGTTACAGCAGAAGTAGTTACGCAGTTCAGGCACCGGCCCAAACAGCACGTTGGCATCCGGTGACCAAATCATCGGCCCGTTGATGACCCGCTTGATCCCCGCCTCGCCCACCGCAGGCACCCGCTCGATGGCGCGCATCATATTATCTTCGATCCGCTCCAGATCATCCGGGAAAAGCTCGTGACCAAAACCCGGCGGGGTGCCATCTTCGGCCCAGAATTTCATATTCTTCTCATAGGCGCCAACCAACAGGCCCTGCCCCTCTTGACGCAAATAGTATTCTCCATCCCGGTCAGCAATCGACGGCAACCGCCGGTCCATCGCTGCAATCTCTGCAATAGTTTCCGTGACAAAGTATTGATGTTCAGTGGGTTGCAGGGGTAACTTAATCCCCGCCATTGCCGCCACTTCGCGCCCCCACAGCCCGGCGGCATTGATCACCCATTGGGTGTGAATATTGCCTTTTTCGGTCTCGACAATCCATGACCCATCGGGCTGAGGAATGGTTGAAGTAACTGGTGTAAACCGATGAATTTCCGCGCCTTTCGCCCGCGCCCCGGCTGCATAGGCTTGTGTTACCCCGCTGGGATCGACATTACCGCCGTCAGGTTCATACATGATGCACCGGATATCGTCGAAATCGACCAGCGGATGCAGACGCTCGGCCTCATCCCGGCTGACCTCATGAAAATTCATGCCATAAAGCCGCGCCTTGGCCTCTTGCAGACGCAATTGATGCTCGCGCGCTTCGGTCTGGGCCAAATACAGCGACCCCGCCTGAAACACTCCGCAGCTTTGCCCGGTCTCTGCCTCAAGCTCATTATACAACTTCATGGTATAGTGCTGAATGCGCGAAATATTGGTGCTGTCATGCAGCCCGTGAATATTCGCCGCCGCATGCCAGGTTGAGCCGCTTGTCAACTCGTCCCGCTCAAGCAGAACCACATCCGACCAGCCCAGCTTGGTCAGATGATACAGGATCGAACAACCGATCAATCCGCCGCCAATAACAACGGCCTGTGCGTGGGTTTTCATGTTGAACTATCCTGTATTGGCGTGGGTTTTGCCCAACCTGCCCAAGCCAGCCCCCCCCGGAATGCCCGAATACGACATGAAACGTCGCATTTAACCCGTTAATTCAAGGGGCTTGTGTCGTAACGGAAACAAGCATGGAATGCGCCGAGTTCGGCATGAAACTGTCGGAAACGGCATGATCGGTCGCTTTCCGACTTGCCCCGGCGGCTGTCCCCCCGCACCATCGGCGCAACCATAATGAGGGCAAGCACATGAAAACCACCACCAGAGTGGCCGTCATCGGCGGCGGCGTTGTCGGCGTATCCGTCCTGTACCACCTGACCAAACTGGGCTGGTCCGACGTGATGCTGGTTGAGCGTTCCGAGCTGACTTCGGGTTCTACGTGGCACGCCGCGGGCGGCTTTCACACCCTCAATGGCGACACCAATATGGCTGCCCTCCAAGGCTATACCATTCGCCTTTACAAAGAGTTAGAGGAAATAACAGGTCTGTCCTGTGGGCTGCACCATGTGGGCGGCGTAACCTTGGCCGACAATCAGGACCGGTTCGACATGCTTCTGGCCGAACGCGCCAAGCACCGGTTCATGGGGCTGGATACAACCATCGTCACCCCCGATGAGATCCGCGATATCGCCCCCGTCACCAACACCGATGGCATTATCGGCGCACTTTATGACCCGCTTGACGGGCATCTTGACCCCTCGGGGACCACCCATGCCTATGCCAAGGCCGCCCGCATGGGCGGGGCAACGATTGAAACCCATTGCATGGTGCGTGAAACCAATCAGCGCGCCGATGGCACCTGGGACGTGGTGACCGACAAGGGCACGATTCACGCTGAACACGTGGTGAATGCCGGTGGCCTTTGGGCCCGCGAAGTGGGTGCCATGGCTGGTGTTTATCTGCCGCTGCTGCCGATGGAGCATCAGTATATCATCACCGATGACGTACCTGAAATTACCGAGCGTTCCCAGGAACATCCGCACGTCATGGACCCGGCCGGCGAAAGCTATCTACGCCAAGAAGGTCGCGGCCTTTGCATCGGCTTTTACGAACAATCCTGCCGCCCCTGGGCGGTCGATGGCACGTCTTGGGATTTCGGCCAGGATCTGCTGCCGAATGACTTTGACAAGATCGCCCAAAGCATTGAATTTGCTTACAAACGCTTCCCCGCACTGGAACGGGCCGGGGTCAAATCGGTGATCCACGGCCCCTTTACCTTTGCCCCCGACGGCAACCCATTGGTCGGGCCGGTCACAGGCCTGCGCAACTATTGGTCGGCCTGCGGCGTCATGGCCGGGTTTTCCCAAGGCGGCGGCGTTGGCCTGATGCTGGCGCAATGGATGATCGAAGGCGAGACCGAGCGCGATGTCACCGCCATGGATGTCGCCCGCTTTGGTGACTGGATCAGCCCCGGCTATACCGTCCCCAAAGTAATCGAGAACTACCAAAAACGCTTTTCGGTGGCCTACCCAAACGAAGAACTGCCCGCAGCACGTCCCAACCGGACCACACCAATGTACGATATCTTTACTGATATGGGCGCTGTCTGGGGCCAGCAATTCGGGTTAGAGGTGGTCAACTATTTCGCACAAGGCACTGAACCGACGTACGAAACCCCAACCTTCCGCCGCTCGGACGCGTTTGATGCAACCGCCCGCGAGGTGTGCGGCGTGCGCGAAAATGTCGGCATCAACGAGGTGCATAACTTCGGAAAATTCGCGGTCACCGGCCCGCGCGCCCGCGCCTGGCTGGATCGTATCATGGCCGGACGTATCCCCAAACCGGGACGGCTCAGCCTGACACCAATGTTGTCGCCCAAAGGGCGTTTGCTGGGTGATTTCACCGTTTCCTGTCTGGATGAAAACTGCTTCCAACTCACTGCGTCTTACGGGGCGCAAAACATCCACTTACGTTGGTTCCAACAGCATCAGGAAGACGGCGTAAGCATCGAAAACATAAGCGATAAACGCAACGGCTTCCAAATTTCCGGCCCCCGTGCACGCGACGTTCTGACCGCCTGCACCCGTACCGATATCAGTGATATGACCTTCATGGACATCCGCGAAACCACTGTTGGCATGACCGATTGTTTGATCCAGCGGGTCAGCTATACCGGCGATCTTGGCTTTGAAATCTACTGCGATCCAATGGCTCAACGCCAGCTTTGGCATACGCTCTGGCAGGCCGGACAACCCCACCATATGGTGCCGTTTGGCATGCGCGCAATGATGTCGCTGCGGTTGGATAAGTTCTTTGGAAGTTGGCTGTCCGAATACTCACCCGACTACATGGCCGCTGAAACCGGCATGAATCGCTTTATCTCCTTCTCAAAAACCACCAATTTCATTGGCAAAAGTTCCGCCTTGGCTGAACGCGAATCCGGCCCAAAACGTCGCCTGACCGCCTTTGAAGTCGATGCCGACGACGCGGATGTCCACGGCTACGAACCGATATGGCTCGACGGCAAAGTCCAAGGCTTCTGCACGTCCGGCGGCTATTCACATCACAGCCAAAAATCCATCGCCCTCGGTTTCCTGCCAACCAACAGGATCATCCAAGACCAAAAAGTCGAAATCGAAATCCTCGGCCAGATGCGCGCCGCCACCCCTATCACCACGCCCTTGTTCGACGCACAGGGCAAACGCATGCGAGGTTAGTCTTTCCTTTCTCCATCTTTGGTCCTTAAATATCCCCGCCGGAGGCTCCCACATTAACCCTGCCACAAGCCAACAAATAAAGACCTCACCCATGCCAAAAACGGCCATCCTGATCCTCGCCGCAGGCACCTCTTCCCGAATGGGTCCCGAGGATAAGCTTATGAAACATGCCAACGGCACACCGCTGTTGGCGCGGATCATAACCCGCGCACTTTCCACCCGACTGCCAGTTTTTGTCACCGTGCCAACCCTGGACCACCCACGCGCCACATTGTTGCAGGGCACCACTGCCACTCCCATCCCAGTGCCCGACAGGTTCGAAGGCATGGCCGCGTCCATTCGCCGGGGTATCGACGGCCTGCCGGCCCAAACGCCGGGGGTGATGATCCTGCCGGGTGACATGCCGGACCTGACCACAGATGACCTGACCCAGCTAGCCCAGGCATTTGAAAACAACCCGAGCGCCATCATCCGCGCCACCACCGAAGATGGACGTCCCGGCCATCCGGTGATTTTCCCTGCAAACCTGTTCCCGGATTTACGCCAGATAACCGGCGATCAGGGGGGCCGCGCGGTGGTCAAGGCGCACATGGACCGGCTAAGGCTGGTCGCCTTACCCGGAAATCATGCGCTGTGCGATCTGGACACGCCAGCCGATTGGGCCGCCTGGCACAGCGTAAACGGCCCGAACGGCGTCTAAAGCGCTTTAGAAAAAGTTGATGTCGTCCGGCAGATCGGACACGTCTGCGACATCATCGGAAAATGATCCGCCAAAGCAACAGGCGGCCTGGAAAATCCAGACCGCCTGTTGCCCCGCGCGCCCCGGGTCGCGCGGATATTCACTGCATATTCGGGGAAGCGAAGCGAGGGCTGATTTACATCAGCAACCGGGCTTCGTGTTTCTTCAGCGACCGGCGTGCT
>DAOUQK010000058.1 GCA_030625695.1 Paracoccaceae bacterium
TCACGGATCAATGCGCGGCAGGCGGGATCATTGCCAATCAGATCAAGGCTGGCACCCGTCAGGGCCGACACCGGATTGAACGAACAATTGCCCCACAACTTGATCCAAACCTCATCCCTGATCCGCGGCTTGACCGGTGCGCGCAGACCTGCGGCACGTAGCAGTTTTGACAACGCCATTGCCCGGTCGCTTCGACTGCCATCGGGTTCACCCAGGGAAAACCGATCGCCACTTTTGTGGGTGATTTCGCCCGGGGCGGTGATAGCCGCCGCCGGATAGACCACACAGCCAATGGCGCGTTGTGGCCCGAACGCGTGCCATTGCGCGCCGCCGGGATCAACCGATTCCACCCATGTGTCGTCAAGGTCGGTTCCGGTGTTTGCGTGGTGGAAATACCACCAGGGAATGCCATTCACCGCCGAAACGATGGCCGTTTCTTCGTGCAGCAAGGCTGCGAACTTATCGACAATCGGTGGCACAGAATGGGCCTTGAGGGTGCTGATCACATAATCCTGCGGGCCAAGATCGGCGGCCTCTGAACTGGCGCGCACCGACAGGGTTTCCCAGGTTCCGTCCTTGATCAGGGTCAGGCCGTTTTGCTGGATTGCTTCAAGGTGCGGACCGCGCGCAATGATGCTGACATCTGCGTCCGTTTTGGACAACGCGTGGGCCAGATAACCGCCAATTGCACCGGCGCCGAATATACAGATTTTGGTCATTTATTTCTCCAATCCAAGCGTTTTGGCGAGACCAATGCGTTGCAATTTGCCAGTTGGACCTTTGGGAATTTCATCCAGGATCAGGATTTTCCGGGGGACTTTAAAGGCGACAAGCCGCTCGGCGGCAAAGCTGCGCAACTCAGCAGCATCAGCCAAACACCCTTCTTTCAGAACCACGGCGGCGGCGACATCTTCGCCAAGCTGTTTATGGACGGTCGCAAAGGTAACCGCCTGACTGACCGACGGGTGATCCATCAGAACTTCGTCCACTTCTCGCGGGCTTATCTTTTCACCACCCCGGTTGATGATTTCTTTCAAACGCCCGGTGATAAAGAGATACCCCGCGCCGTCAAAACGCCCCTGATCACCGGTTCGGAACCAGATTGACCCGTTATCAGTCAGGAAAGACTCGGCATTAGCCTTGTCATTGCTGTCGTACCCGGATGTCACATTGGGGCCGTTTATGACGATCTCGCCGATGGTATCAGCGTCATAAGTCAAGCCATCGCCAGTCAGGATGGCGATTTTGGGGCCGGCCGCCACCCCGACCGAACCGGCAATCTGTTTGCCGTCCTCAAGGGGATTACAAGCCATCTGATGCGCGGCCTCGGTCATGCCGTATGCCTCGACCACGGGACAGCCAAAGGTGGCGCGCAACTCGGTCATGACAATTGGCGGCAAGGATGACGAGGACGAGCGGATAAGGCGCAGTTTCGAACCGGCGACCACATCTTTGTTACGCGCCGCGCGGGCCAGAATGGCCTGATGCATTGTTGGTACGGCGGTGTACCAGCTGGGTTCACAATCGCTCATCCAGCCAAAGAATTTCAATGCGTTGAAGCCGGGTGTACAATAGATGCCTGCCCCTGCCGCCATGGTTGAAGACACAGCGGCAATCAATCCGTGAATGTGAAACAAAGGCATCACATTCAGGCAGGTGTCATCCGGCACAAGCGCCAGGCTGGCCGCCACGTTTTGGGCGGATGCACAGACATTGGCATGTGAAAGTGGCACAATTTTGGGCCGCGATGTGGTGCCCGAGGTGTGCAGAACCAGACATTCACTGGCCTCGTCCGCATCGCCTAAGGTAACGGGTGCGCCCCCCGCAATATCAAGCGTGAAAATCCCGGCAGGCGAGGTATCAGAAACACTTGCCACGGCCACTTTGATACCCAATGACCTGGCGGCCAATGCGGCGGGGCCTTCGCCGTCCCCGCAGATCAAAAGCGTGGCGTTCAGATCCTGGATATAGAATGCAAATTCATCCTGATTATAGGCCGGGTTCAAAGGTGCGGCGATGGCGCAATTGGCGACGGCCAGAAATGCCGCGGCCATTTCCGCACCGTTTGGCAGAACAATGGCAACCCGGTCAGCCCCGGAAACCCCGGCCACGCGCAACGCCCCACCGGTCTGGCAGACAAATTCGCACAAATCACCGTAGTTCAGGGCCGGTCTGCCCGGCGCCCGAAAGGCCACATTTGCGGCAGGCGCCTGTGCCAAAATCTGCCCGAGTGTGGCGTTATTCATGTCCGTTCTCCTTTGGCTGCTTGCCAATCCTGTATGCTGTCATTGGGTGATTTACCGTGAAACCAGCCAACCCGCCAGACAAAGGTGCGCGACAAAACCTCTGCCGCTAGGCATGGTCATTCTTTTTGTATGGGGCTTGCTTGGCTCTTGCTCGGCATTGCCGAAATGGCTCAGGCGCAAGAGATACCTCCGCCGTCCGGTGTGTTAATCGAAGCCTTGACTATGAAATCAGTGTGTCATGACATACCAAACGCCAAGAATGTTGGGAACTGAGTAATTAATCTTACTGAAAACACTTGGAGTAGATAGTAAATGGTACAGTACAACAAATCGGTTTCATTTCTCCTCGCTGCAAGCCTAGTGGCTGGAATCGCAGGAACAGCAAATGCGCAAAGTTCCGAGGAGCTGGCCAAGCAGCTTGCAAACCCACTTGCTTCGTTGATTAGCGTGCCTTTCAAGCTGAACTATGACCAGAACTTTGGGCTTGGTGATACGGGCAGTCGAACAATTCTGAACATTCAGCCGGTCATTCCGATCTCGCTTAACGCCGATTGGAACCTGATTTCGCGCACGATAATTCCCCTGGTCAGTCAGACGGATATGACCGCAGGATCCGGCACGCAAACCGGCATTGGTGATACGCTACAAAGCTTTTTCTTTTCCCCCACCACTGTGGCGTCGGGTGGATGGATTTGGGGCGTTGGCCCTGTTTTCCTGTTACCAACGGCCACAGATACCGCCCTTGGGCGGGAAAAGTGGGGGGCCGGTATTACCGGGGTCGCTCTCAAACAATCGGGCCGGTGGTCTTATGGCATGTTAGTCAACAACATATGGTCCGTTGCCGGAGATAGTAGCAGAGCCGACATCAACGAAACATTCCTGAACCCGTTCCTGAATTTTGCGGTGGGCGATGGTCTGTCGGTCGGGTTGAGCTCGGAAACCCTCTATGACCACGAAACCAACCAGTGGTCGGTTCCCATCAATCTGACCATGGACAAGGTCACCAGTATTGGCGGCAAGCCTATCAGCTTTGGCGCCGGTGTCCGCTACTGGGCGGAAAGTTCACCCACAGGCCCCAAGGGGTGGGGGGCGTCGCTTAACGTCAAGTTGCTTTTCCCCAAGTAGCTGGATGCCAGCCAACCCGGATACCATTTGCCGCCCATCGCGATATTGCCGGAACAGGCAGTAATCTGACAGCGACCAGCAAAGTGACGCAAGGTTTGCCTGCTTCGTGTCGTTTGCGGTTTGCGTGTGCTTTGATTTCGTTGTTACACTTAATCTTGGGCCGGACCGGTGCAGGGCACCTTACACCGCTCACTAACCAGCAATGAGGAATGGTATGCCAGACGCAATCGGATATGAACTGTTGGGCGATATCGCCGTTCTTGAGGCCCGTAATCCACCGGTCAACGCCTTGGGCATCGACGTGCGCAAAGGGCTGGTTGACGGGATCGACCGGGCTGTCAGTGACGGGGCCAAGGCGATCCTGATCTATGGCGCCGGGCGGACCTATTTTGCCGGTGCTGACATACGCGAATTTGGCATGAAACCGATGGAACCCGGGTTGGGCGAAGTCTGTGACCGGATCGAAGCCTCGCCTTTGGTGGTGGTCTCGGCCCTGCATGGCACCGCCCTTGGTGGCGGGCTTGAGGTGGCCATGTCCAGTCATTACCGCATTGCCGTGCCTTCGGCCCGGGTTGGCCTGCCCGAAGTCGGCCTTGGCATTCTGCCCGGTGCCGGCGGCACGCAACGTTTGCCACGCCTGACCGGTATCGAGGCAGCGATTGGCATGGTAACTACGGGCCGTCAGGTTGGTGCTGCCGAGGCGCTTGACCTGGGTATTCTGGACCGCGTTGCCGAAGGTGAGCCGCGCGAAATTGGTCTGACCTATACGCAGGAGTTGCTGGACAGCGGGACACAGCGCCGCCCGGTTTGTGACATGCCAGCGCCTGCGGCGATAGATTTCCAAGCGGCACTGGCCGCGGTGCAAGGCAAGGCGCGCGGGCAACTGTCGCCGGTGAACGCATTTCTGGCGGTTCAGGCCGCAGCCGAGCTGCCGTTTCGCGACGGGTTGGCGCGAGAGCGTGAATTGTTCATGGAACTGATGGCATCAGACCAGCGCCACGGGTTGATCCATGCGTTTTTCTCAGAGCGTGCGGTGGGCAAGCTGCCTGAACTCAAAGGAGTTGAGCCGCGCGCATTGGCAGGGATTGGCGTGATTGGCGGCGGCACCATGGGGGCTGGGATTGCTACGGCGGCGTTGCTGTCAGGGCTAAGTGTGACGATGCTGGAAATGACCCCCGAGGCGGGAGAAGCCGCGCGTGGCCGCATCGAAGGCAACCTGAGTGGTGCTTTGAAGCGTGGCAAAATCTCGCAAGCGCAGTACGAGGCGCTGACAACGCAGGCGCTCAGCATCTCTACCCAATACGAAGCCCTGAAAGACGTCGATCTGGTGATCGAGGCGGTGTTTGAAGACATGGATGTCAAAAAGACCGTGTTCAAACAGCTTGATGCGGTTTGCAAACCCGGTGCGGTGCTGGCCACCAACACCTCTTATCTTGACGTGAACGAAATTGCGGCAGTGACATCGCGTCCCAAAGACGTGATCGGGTTGCACTTCTTCTCTCCGGCGCATGTGATGAAACTGCTCGAAGTGGTAGTCGCTGATGAAACAGCACCGGACGTGGTTGCGACCGGCTTTGCGCTTGGTAAAAAGATGCGCAAGATTTCAGTGCGCGCCGGAGTTTGCGACGGGTTCATCGGCAACCGTATTCTGTCCACCTATCGCACCTGCGCCGACCACATGATCCTTGACGGGGCCAGCCCCTATCAGATCGACAAGGCGCTGGTGGCGTTTGGCTTTGCCATGGGGCCGTATGCGGTGGCTGATCTGGCCGGTCTGGATATTGGCTGGGCCGTGCGCAAACGTCTGGCACCGACGCGGGATGCCCGCGAAAGGGTGCCAAGTTTCCCGGATGATTTGTGCGAACAGGGCAATTTCGGGCAGAAAACCGGCAAAGGCTATTATGACTATGCTGCCGGGCTGCGTGCCGGGGTGCCAAACCCGGATGTGCCCGCAATGATCGACGCCAACCGGGCCGAATTGGGCATTACCCCGCGTGAATTCACCGACGAAGAGATTGTGCGCCGATATATGGCCGCGATGGTCAATGAAGCCGCCAAGGTGGTCGGCGAAGGCATCGCCCGTCGCCCGCTTGACGTGGATATGACCCTGCTGTTCGGCTATGGCTTTCCGCGCTTTCGCGGCGGGCCGCTCAAGTGGGCCGATCTGACCGGCCTTGAAGGCCTGCTGAACGATATCAAAACTTATGCCAGCGAAGATGATTATTTCTGGCAACCCGCCCCCCTTCTGCAACAGCTGGTCGCCGAAGGGCGCAGCTTTGACGATCTCAACAAGGAAGCCTGACCCATGAAACAAGCCGTCATCGTATCCGCCGCCCGTACGGGCCTTGCCAAATCATTCCGTGGGTCATTCAACATGACCCACGGTGCCACCATAGGCGGCCACGCCGTTCAGGCCGCCGTGGAGCGCGCCGGGATTGACCCAGCCAGCGTTGAGGATTGCATCATCGGCTGTGGCACACCTGAGGCAGAAACCGGGGCCAACATTGCCCGTCAGATCGCCCTGCGGGCCGGTTTGCCAATCACCACCTCGGGCATGACCGTAAACCGGTTCTGTTCGTCGGGGCTGCAGACCGTGGCACTTGCCGCCAATGCAATTTTGACCGAGGGCGCAGGCCCGATGGTCGCTGGTGGGGTGGAAAGCATTTCGATGGTCCAGCCCAAGGCGCGCCATGCCACCGAAAAATGGCTGATGGAACACAAACCCGCCGTCTATATGACGATGATCGAAACGGCGGATATTGTTGCCAAACGCTATGGCATCAGCCGCGAAGATCAGGACGCCTATGGACTGCGCAGCCAGATCAGGATCGCCGCCGCCCAAGAGGCCGGTCTGTTTGACGATGAAATTGTACCGATGCAGGCGACTATGGCCGTGCAGGATCGCGAAACCAAAGAGATCACCATGCACGAAGTGACGGTGGACAAGGACGAATGCAACCGCGCCAACACCACCGCCGAAGGGCTGGCCGGGTTGAAAGTAATCCGCGAGGGCGGGTTTATCACCGCCGGTAACGCCAGTCAGCTTAGCGATGGCGCCGCTGCCGTGGTGGTCATGGACTCCAAAGACGCCGAGCGCCAGGGGATTGAGCCGATGGGCGCATTCAAGGGCTTTGCGGTGGCCGGATGTGAGCCGGACGAGATGGGCATTGGCCCAGTGTTTGCCGTGCCACGTCTGCTGGAACGTCATGGCCTCAAAGTCGACGACATAGACCTGTGGGAGCTGAACGAGGCATTTGCCAGTCAGGCTTTGTATTGCCGTAACCGGCTAGGGATTGATGACGAGAAATGCAACGTCAATGGTGGCTCGATCGCCATCGGCCACCCATTTGGCATGACCGGCGCGCGGATGACCGGACATATCCTGCGCGAAGGCAAACGGCGCGGGGCCAAGCTTGGCGTTGTGACCATGTGCATCGGCGGTGGCATGGGTGCTGCTGGCTTGTTCGAAATCTACTAAGGGGGCACTGTCATGGACCTGAGTTATTCACCCGAAGATATCGCCTTTCGCGACGAAGTGCGGGCGTTTCTGGACGCCAAGCTTTCGCCGGAAATGTCCGGCAAAGTGCGCAATGGTCAAGAGTTGGGCAAGGCGGCGCATGACGAATGGCATACCATTCTGAACGAACAAGGCTGGCTTGCGCCGAACTGGCCCAGTGAATATGGCGGCTGCGAATGGAACGCCGTACAAAAGCATATCTTCGAGATGGAGTGCGCGCAGGCCAATGCACCGCGTATCATTCCCTTTGGTCTGACCATGCTTGCCCCGGTTTTGCAGAAATTCGGCAGTGACGCGCAAAAGGCGTATTACCTGCCGCGTATCCTTTCGGGCGAGGATTGGTGGTGTCAGGGGTATTCTGAACCGGGTGCCGGGTCTGATCTGGCGTCTTTGAAAACCAAAGCCGTCAGGGACGGCGACCACTATGTGGTCAACGGGCAGAAAACCTGGACCACTCTGGGCCAATACGCCAACTGGATATTCTGCCTTGTGCGCACCGACCCGGATGTCAAGCAACAGGAAGGCATTTCATTCCTGCTGATCGACATGGACACCCCCGGCATCGAAGTGCGCCCGATCATCCTTTTGGACGGCACACCCGAGGTCAATGAAATCTGGTTCACCGACGTGCGCGTACCGGTTGAAAACCTTGTGGGTGAAGAGAATAAAGGCTGGACCTATGCCAAATACCTGCTGACCCATGAGCGGACGAACACCGCCGGGGTCGGGTATTCTCAGGCGGGGCTTAGCGCATTGAAACGCATGGCACGGGCCGAAGTTTCCAACGGTCGCCCGTTGATCGAAAACCCGCATTTTGCGGCACGGTTGGCGCAGGTCGAGATTGAACTGATGGCCATGGCCACCACCAATCTGCGGATCGTATCCATGGCGGCAGTCGGGCAGGCACCGGGGGTTGAGGCGTCGATGCTCAAGGTCAAAGGAACGATTATTCGCCAGGAAATCAACGATCTGGCCCGCCGTGCTGCGGGGCCATACGCGATGCCGTTTGCGTCTGAATCGGTCGAGGGTGACAATGCACCAATTGGCCCGGATTATGCGGGGCCAGTGGCGGCACAGTATTTCAACAACCGCAAGCTGTCGATCTTTGCCGGCAGCAACGAAATTCAGCGCGGCATTATCGCCAAGGTGAAACTGGGGGCGATGGGATGAATTTTGAACTGACAGAAGAGCGGCAAATGCTGCAGGACACGTTGCGTAGGTTTCTGGCGGATCGCTATGACACCAAGACTCGCAATGAAATTCTGGAGTCCGACGCCGGGCTAAGTGCTGATATCTGGGGTCAGATGGCCGAATTGGGTATCATTGGCGCGATGTTCACCGAAGATCAGGGTGGCTTTGGTGGCACCGGTTTTGATCTGGCCGTGGTGTTCGAAGAACTGGGCCGTGCTGGCGTGGTCGAGCCGTTTCTGGACACGGCCATCCTTGGCGGCGGGTTGATCGCGGCGCTGGGCACCGACGCGCAAAAGGCGCTGTTGGACGACGTCATAGGTGGTACGCACCATCTGGCGTTTGCCCACGGCGAACCCACCAGCCGCTATGATCTGAGCCAGGTTCAGACCACCGCAACCGCCAACGGCGACCAGATCGTGTTGAACGGGCGCAAGGCGGTGGTGATCAACGCCGAAGCCGCCGGAACCCTGATCGTTTCGGCCCGCGAAAGCGGCGGCGTCGGGGATGAAGCGGGTATATCGCTGTTTCTGGTATCGGCGGACGCTGACGGGCTGGATCTGATGGGCTATCCAATGCTCAGCGGCGGGCGCGCAGCAGAGGTGATGTTGAATGATGTGAGCGTGCCGGTTTCCGCCCGCTTGGGTGCGGCGGGCAAAGCATACCCTGCCATCGCTGAACGCGCAGCGGCGGCGAGTGTGGCTCTGGCGGCTGAGGCGTTGGGGGCAATGGAAACCGCGACAAGGTTGACCGGCGAATACCTGATGACCCGCAAGCAATTCGGCCGCCCGATTGGCACGTTTCAGGCATTGCAGCACCGGTTTTCCGATCTGCTGATCGAGCTGGAACAGGTACGGTCTGCGGTAATCAACGCAGCCGGGCATCTGGAGCGCGAGGCGCAGGTGCGTGATCTGAATATCGCCGCTGCGCGCAACCTGATTGGCCGCGCTGGCCGTTTGGTGGCCGAAGATGCGATCCAGATGCATGGCGGCATTGCCATGACGCAGGAATATGAACTGGCGCATATCGCCAAGCGCATCATCATGACTGATCACCGCTTTGGCGACACTGATTATCATTTGGAGCGGTTCATTGCCCTTAGCGCCGCCTGAAGCCCCAAGCGGCATTATCGCGGATAATTCTGGCGCTCAGAAAACCATCGGCTATGTGATCGACCTCTCGCCCAAGGGGGGCGGGGCGGCGTGTTTTCTGGATATCGGACCCGGGCATCTTAACCGTAACGGGTTGCTGCATGGCGGGATCATGACGGTGCTGCTGGATGTGGCGTGTGGCTATGCCGCGTCTTTGTCGTTTGACCAAACAAAAATTGCACCGGTTCTGACCGTGTCGCTGAATATGTCCTACGTGGCTTCGGCGGGTCAGGGCCGGATGACGGCGATTGGCAAGGTAACAGGCGGCGGGCGCAAGATTTGTTATGCAAACGGTGAACTACGCGACGAAAGCGGGCAATTGGTTGCCAGTGCTGCCTGTGTATTCAAACGGATCAGCCAAAGACCTGCGACATGAGTGATATGCCAACGACCCCGTCTCGTTGGCACCATTTTCTGGATGCCCAGATCAAGGACCGGCCGGACGCTTTGGCATTGACCGACAGTATTGGTGCGTCCTGGGACTATGCCGGATTGGATCGCGCCTGCGATGCGGTCAAAGACGCATTGCAGTCCGCTGGCGTCAAATCCGGCGACCGGGTGCTGATTATCGCCGAAAATTGCGCCGCTGCGGTGGCCGCCCTGTTTGCCTGTTCGCGCCTTGGGGCGGTCGCGGTGCCAACCAATGCCCGCCAGACCGGCGCCGAGATAATTCGCATCCTTGACCACGCCCGCCCGGCGGCTGTGTTGCTGACCAGTGAAGCGTCAAAAGATGCCGCAGCGCATGGCGCACGCATGAAGGCGCAGGAAATTTCCGGGGCATTTGGTACCCTGATGCTTGCCACGCCTTATGCGTCTGACCCCGACCCGGAACGCGATGTCGCCGTGTTGCTTTATACCACGGGCACCACGGGCACGCCCAAGGGTGTGATGCTGACGCACGGCAATCTGGTGTTTGGTGGGCGGTCATCGGTGGCAATCCGGGGCATGACCCAAAGCGACGTGATCTATGGCGTGTTACCATTGACCCATGTGTTTGGCCTGTCGTCGATTGTCACCGCAGCGATGTGCGCCGGGGCGCTGATCCGGTTCGAAGCCCGGTTTTCACCTGAACGCCTTTACCGCGCATTGGGCGATGGGGTTACTTTGCTGTCGGCGGTGCCGCAAATGCACGCCTTGTTGATGCAATACACCCGCGAACAGGGTCTTGAGACCCTTCAAAACAGTTCGCTACGCTATGTTTCTTCGGGGGCGGCCCCACTTGACCCGGAATGGAAACGCAAGGCCGAAGCGTTTTATGGTGTGGCCTTGCAAAACGGCTATGGCATGACCGAGACCACGGCTGGGATATGCGTGACTCAAAGCGCGCTGGGCGATTCCGATGTGTCCGTTGGCCCGCCATTGCCAAGTGTCGAGGTGAAAATCAAGCAGCCAGATGGTGACGGCATCGGCGAGGTGCTGACCCGGGGGCCAAATGTGATGAAAGGCTATTACCGCAACCCGGGCGAGACCGAAAAGGCGCTGGATTCCGATGGCTGGATGCATACCGGCGATCTGGGGCGGATTGATAAGGCCGGGTTGCTGCATATCATGGGTCGCTTGAAGGAACTGATCATTCACGGTGGTTTCAACGTCTTCCCGCCCGAGGTCGAGGCGGCCCTGAATGCCCACCCACAGGTGGTTCAATCGGCGGTGGTTGGACGGCTGGTTGATGGCGATGAACAAGTTCTGGCCTTTGTTCAGGTGGCGGTCGGCGACGCGCCGGACCCGGAACAGCTCCGCCAGTTTGTCGCCGATCAACTGGCCGGATACAAACGGCCCGCCCAGATTATCATGGCCACTGAACTGCCCGCCGCGCCGACTGGTAAAATCCTGCGCCACCGATTGTTGGAGGTGTTTGGCAGTCAATTGCTCTGACCTTGCTCAATCATATGTAGGGTGGGGTTTCACCCCACCATCCACCGGCGAGCGGCGGGGTAAAACCCCGCCCTACACATGACGATAATGAATCAATCTTTACGCACGTTGGTATCAATCTGGGTTCGGCTCCAGCTTGTCCTGCGTTCTGGTATCAAAATCACCCGCATCATGGCGTTCGCGCAATTGCCCTTCCGGGTTGCCAAACGCCCGGTTGACTTTCACCCCGCGTTTGACGGCCGGGCGCGCAGCGATCTCTGCCGCCCAGCGATTAACGTGTTCGTAAGACGCCGTATCCAGGAACTCAGCCGCTTCGTAAACGCGGTTCTGCACCAAAGCGCCGTACCAGGGCCAGATCGCCATATCAGCGATGGAATAGTCATCGCCGCACATAAACGCGCGCTCGCTCAGGTTGCGGTCCAACACATCAAGCTGGCGTTTCACCTCCATCGCAAAACGGTTGATCGGATATTCGTATTTTTCAGGTGCATAAGCATAGAAATGCCCGAATCCGCCACCCAGATACGGCGCGCTGCCCATTTGCCAGAACAGCCAAGACAGGCATTCGGGGCGGTTTTCGGGAATAAACATCCCAAATTTCTCGGCAAGATGCAGCAGGATTGCACCGGATTCGAACACCCGGACCGGCGCGCCGCCGCTGTGATCCATCAGCGCCGGAATTTTCGAATTTGGGTTGGCGGCAACAAATCCGCTACCAAATTGGTCGCCGTCACCGATTTTGATCAGCCAGGCGTCATATTCCGCGCCTTTGTGCCCCGCAGCTAACAGTTCTTCCAACATCACCGTCACTTTGACGCCATTGGGCGTGGCCAGAGAATAAAGCTGAAAAGGGTGTTTGCCGACTGGTAAATCCTTGTCATGGGTCGCCCCGGCAATGGGTCGGTTGATGCTGGCGAACTTTCCACCGCTTTCAGTGTCCCAGGTCCAGACTTTGGGGGGGGTATATTCTTGTGACTTGCTCATTGGGGATATCTCTTGCTGGTTGGTTGCGACGAAAAGATCAGAGCAAACCCCGCCTTCTCTTGATGCTGCCCGCCACAATGGCTGGTCGCTGCCTGAGCGCAAGTAACTAATTTGCGACAGCCCAGGCTTGCAGGCCACCGGCAGAATCGCGCCCTTGTCTGTGAATCGGCCCTTTCGCCTGTCTGGTCAGATGACTATAAGCCCATATTCCAGCGGTTCTAACAGAGTCGCAGGTTCGGTTTTGTCACGTTTGTCAGGATAACCCAACAATGTCGCTGTTCAGTATGTTCTCTGGTTTGTTCGCAGCTGATATGGCCATTGATCTGGGCACGGCGAACACGCTGGTCTACGTCAAAGGCCGGGGTATTATTCTGAGCGAACCGTCGGTGGTGGCCTATCACGTCAAAGACGGCGTGCGTAAACTGTTGGCCGTGGGCGAGGATGCCAAGCTGATGCTGGGCCGCACGCCTGGTTCGATCGAAGCAATTCGGCCGATGCGCGAAGGGGTGATTGCCGATTTCGACACCGCCGAGGAAATGATCAAGTACTTTATTCGTAAGGTGCACAAGCGAACCACCTTTGCCAAACCCAAAATCATCGTCTGTGTGCCCCACGGCGCCACCCCGGTCGAGAAACGCGCCATTCGCCAGTCGGTTTTGTCGGCGGGTGCGCGCCGCGCCGGGCTGATTGCCGAACCGATTGCGGCGGCCATTGGCGCGGGTATGCCGATCACCGATCCCACCGGCAATATGGTGGTTGATATCGGCGGTGGTACAACCGAAGTGGCCGTTTTGTCCCTTGGTGATATTGTTTATGCCCGTTCTGTACGTGTCGGTGGCGACCGGATGGACGAGGCGATCATCAGCTATCTGCGGCGTCAACAAAACCTGTTGGTGGGCGAATCAACGGCTGAGAGAATCAAGACCAGTATCGGCACGGCGCGGATGCCGGACGATGGGCGCGGCACGTCGATGCATGTGCGGGGTCGCGATTTGCTAAGCGGTATTCCGAAAGAGATCGAGATTTCGCAGGCGCAGGTAGCCGAAGCCCTGTCCGAACCGGTGCAGCAGATTTGCGAAGCGGTGATGACCGCGTTGGAAGCGACCCCACCCGACCTTGCGGCGGATATCGTTGACCGGGGTGTCATGCTGACGGGTGGCGGCGCGCTGCTGGGCGATCTGGATCTGGCGCTGCGAGAACAGACCGGGTTGGCCATTTCGATTGCGGATGAATGCCTTAACTGCGTGGCCCTTGGCACCGGCAAGGCGTTGGAATATGAATCACAATTGCGCCACGCGATTGACTACGACAGCTAAGACGCGCACCTTTTTACTGGACGGTTAACGGCGCGGTCTGCGTCGGAAGGAGCCACTTGGCCAAAGACCGATCACAAAGAGAGGATTTCACAACCCCGCTTCGCCGGTTGCTGGTGGGGGTAATTGCCTTGTGCCTTATGGCCATTTTCCTGGTCTGGCGGATCGACAGCCCCCGGGTGGAACGGTTCCGCGCGCAGGTGACTGACAAGGTGGTGCCCAGCATGGATTGGGCCATGGCGCCAGCCACTGGCCTAATCAATCTGGTAAAAGACTTTCAAAGCTATCAGCGCCTGTCGGACCAAAACCGCGAATTGCGCAGCGAATTGCGCCAGATGCAGGCCTGGAAAGAGGCCGCCTTGCAGTTGGAACAGGAAAATGCCCGACTTTTGGACCTG
>DAOUQK010000169.1 GCA_030625695.1 Paracoccaceae bacterium
GGGGTGATGAATTCTTGAATCCATTTGGATTGGTTTCGCTCTAAGCAGTCCTGAAACATTTGATCCCGCCACAACACAGCTGCGTCAGGCATCTGGTTTCGGGCACTCAAACCTGCTTTCCTGAGGGTATCGGCCTTGATACCCGCAAGAAAGCAGGAGACATGACCCATGCGTGTTTTGAAATCCTTAAGAGCACTCTGTATCGCAGCCTCTGTGATACTCATGATATTTTTGACCGCCCAGCCAGTATCTGCCGGCACCCTGAAAGGGGCCAACGGCCACACGGCCTCGGGCAGCGCCACAATCAACAACGCCCAGGTTGAACTGGGCGCTGATTTTGTCTTTGACGGCGGTCCGGACGTTTACGTCGCCGTGCGTAAAGACGGGGAAATCCACCTTCTGGGCAAATTGCGCGACAATTCCGGCGCGCAGGCCTATTCTCTGCCTACAGGTTTCAACCTTGGTGGGAACGACGAGATATTGTTGTTCTGCAAGCAGTATAACGTCACTCTGGGCAAGGCATCTGCCAACTAGGACCTGGACTTTACTTCAAAAAGTCCGGGCGGGCTTTAAAGAATGAAATCCGCCTCGCTCAGGGTTGTTACCCCTTGCACGACAACCTTCCTGTCCCAGGACCCGTCGCCGTCCACATCTACCTTGATGATATTATCAGTGCCGCCCGTGGTCCTCACCTGAACCTCGCCTTGGGTGCCGCTGAATCCGCCTGAGCCGATGAACGTCAGGTCAGGCCGCATCCCCGACAGGTCAATCCGGTCCTGGTCAATGGTGAAATCGGTGATCGAGTCGCTGGAATTGCCCCGCAGGCTATCGCCTTTGCGGTTGAACACAAAGTCATCCTTGCCGTTGCCGCCAGTCATCACATCCGTGCCCAGACCGCCGATCAGGACGTCGTTGCCTTCGCCGCCGTTTAACGTGTCATTGTTGCGCCCGCCGCGCAGCGTGTCATCATCGCCGCCGCCAATCAGCGTATCATTGTTGCGTCCACCAGACAGGAAATCATCGCCGTCACCACCACTCAGGGTGTCGTTGCCTTTGCCGCCATAAAGACGGTCGTCGCCGTCTTTGCCCGACATCTGGTCCGTCCCGTCTTTGCCGCGTAACCGGTTATCGCCGATATTGCCGGTGATGGTGTTGTTTTCGCCGTTGCCGATGCCTCTGACGTTACCGTCACCGATCAGGGTAAGGTTCTCGAAATTGTCGCCCAGGGTCCAGCCGGTGGTGGATTTCACCGTGTCTGTGCCTTCAGCCGCGGCTTCGATCAGAACCAGAGTGTCATCCGAGACGAAATAGGTGTCGTCGCCCAGACCACCTGATACCGAGCCTTCTACCGTACCACCGCGCCCGTCGAACATGTCGGTTCCGCCGCCCAGCGACACATCGCCATTCATGACGCCGCGGTTGGTGACGGCATCCGCCTGCGCGGAGCCCAGAAATGACCCCGCAGCACCGGTGATAAGACCATCGTTGAACAATGAGCCTGCGTTGCCCGCACTCAATCCGCCGAAGCTGACGCCATAATAATTGAGTGAGACAATCTCTCCGTGGTTCTCAACCGTGGACCCATTGGCGGTTTCGTGCAGCCGCACACCAGCCCCCTCGCTGCCGGTGGCGCTGATAATACCTCCGGCCAGATTGACGATCACGCTGTCAGCGCCTTCGGCTATGACCCCGTTGTTGAAGCGCGCATCTCTGGTGGTGTCAGAGAAACTGTTGGCGCTGATCTGGCCGGAATTGATCAATATATCACCGGCACCCCCAAATAAGCCGATAAATACCCCGGAAGCGGCGTCAATGGTGCCGCGATTGATGATCTGGTTGCCGCCAAAGGATAGCACCCCGATAGATTGCGCTGAACTGAGATGCCCGTCGTTGATCAAATTGCCGTCACTGCCGCCAAGATAGACGCCGGCATTCCCGCCGCCGGTTTCATAACTTGTCAAACTGCCGGTGGCCATGATCCTGACAGAAACGTCATCTCCTGAGAGAGTCAATCCATCGCTATTCGCGATAACGTCGCCAGCAAAAGTCGCACTCACATTGTTCAGACTGGTGCTCGCGATAAGGGAGTTCGAGGACCCCCAGGTAACGCCCTGGGCGACAAAAAGCTCATCACCTGCTGAGGCAAAGGTGTGGGCAGTACCGGCAGACAGGCCGGATGTTGTGATAAGGGTAATGGTCATTTTGTTCCTCCCGGGAATGGATTGATCTTGGAATGCGCTGAATATGTGAAAGGACTATCATGTATTTAGTATCCCACCAAACCGGTATCAGGCGGCGAGGCGGCCGAGAAAGCGGTTCTGTGCGCCGGATGTCACAGAATGAAATCCGCCTCACTCATTCCTGTTACTTTGACGGCGACCGGGCGTTTCCTGAAGCATAGACAACCCAAGGCCCAAGCAATTTCCTGAGCCATCAATCGTAACGTAGGGTGCGCAAAATGCGCACCCTACAAATGTCGCGCTATTTCTCGGTGCTTTTTACTTGCTCAAGCCGCGCCACTTCTGCCGCCGCTGCCTTGGCGGCAATCTCGGCTATTTCCTCGTCGCTGTAATCGTGGTCGTGGTGGGCTTCCTGAATCGCCACCCGCACTTCGCGCCGTGCAAACGGAATGCCAATCGCTTCCAGCTCGGTCTTGACCCGGTTGTATATCTCTTTGCGGATGGTGAATTGTGCGCCCGGTTTGGCCATGAACTTGCCACGCATCACCATACCCACATCGTTGAATTCAAACACCCCCTGGCTTTTGAACGGCTCAAGAAACCCATCCTTGTGGATCGGATCTTCCATCATTTCGGCGCCGATCTTTTTGAACACTTTCTTGATCTTGTTAGGGTCGGCATCAAACGGCACAGTGAACATCAGCTTCATGATCACCCAGTCGCGGCTGAAATTGGTCACCTTGGGGATTTCACCATAAGGCACCGTATGCACCAGACCACGGTGATGGCGCAGTTGCATCGAGCGGATCGAGATTTTCTCGACCACCCCCATTGACCCGCCAATATCGACATATTCGCCAACCCGGAACGCATCATCAATCAGGAAGAATATTCCCGATACGATGTCTGTCACCAGTTTCTGTGCACCAAAGCCAATCGCCAGACCAAGAATACCAGCACCCGCCAAAAGCGGTGTGGTATCAATCCCCAGCGCCCCAAGGGCCACCAGGCCAAAGATCACCGCAATCGCGCCTTGCGCCGTGATCCGCACCAATGGCAGGACCGTGGTCAGACGAGAGCCACCAGCGCCGCCACCTTCTCCGCCTGCTTCGCTGTCCATTTCCGGGCCGGACGTCTGTTCGCGGGCCAGTTTGCGATTGATCCACAACGTCACCGCCTCAAAGATCATGTATCCCACAGCGGACAGCATCAGAAATTCGATCAAATTCCCGGCAAACTGTTGCCCGACACCGGCTGCTGCCACGTTTTGCAGATCAATCTGCCAAGCCTTGGCGATCATCACGATGATGAATAGTCCGACAATTACCCGGCCAATTTTGATATAACCGCGCTTGGTCAAACGATAGGCCTCTTCGGCAATGGCCCCTTCGCCCTTCATCGGTGGTTGCATATGGCGCACCACGCCGCGAATGCCGGTGTCAAAGGCCGGCATCATCAGCAGCCAGAACATCGAGGTATAATGCGGCGCGCTTTTCAACAACTCGTACATGCCAAGGCCAGCAACTGTATTGACAATCACCCACATAGCCACCGAAACGATGATGGCAAACCACGGAAACGCACGCGCCACTGCTTCGTCGAAGTCCGTGCGGTCCGGGTCAGAGCCGCGCATCATTTCAACCAATCCTTCGCGGGCAGTCCAGGCAATGTAGATGATGTAAAGATGCACCAACATATTCAGCCAGTAACCGATCCGCGTCTCGCCCATCGGAACGCCCATAGCATCATTGAACTTAACAATGAACATCGACGCCGCAATCAGAATGATCAGCCCGATATTATGGCGATAAAAATATTTGGCCCAATGATCGCTCAGGTTGATCAGCCGCAGTTCTGGCTGATTTGGGGCCAGGATCATACGCCAGAACGCCGCCGCGACGCGCGGTAGAAAGATCAGCATCATCGTCAATGGGCCGGCAAACGCTAACTGCGCCTCATTTAGCAACAACCGTCCGGTCATCGTCATGACCGCAAGAAACGCAACCAGACCGATGATTTCGCGCAGGAACCGCCGGACAAGCAGGCCAATTGCTGCCTTAAGCCCTTGCTTGTCGTCCGTCGGGCGTTTTTCCTTCCAGCGTTGTGTCACAAGACCGGTCAGACGTTCGGCGATCAACCCGGCGATAACTGACAGCGCCAACAACCCAAACAGAACGGCCAGTCCTTTTGCGCCGTAATACTTGCCAAGCTGGGCAAAGGCATCTGCCTGCCTGCTGAACAGGATCGGCAGCTTTTCAACAGAGTGAATGGTCGATTCCGCAAACGCCGTCCATAACCCATTCAGACTTTCTACCAGGCTCTGATCACTACTGGCTTCGGCTTCGGCCTGCGCCACCGCGTCCAACCGTTCCAGCAACATGCCCCGCACCTGATCATCACCCATTGTCGCCACCAAGGCGCGGATCGCTTCGGGGGTCAGCGGGTCGGGCAGGGTAACCGTTTCCGGATCAGACGATCCTCCGCCCAGCGGTATCTGCGCATCTGCCGGGGCAGGATGTAAGGCAAGGAATAACATTACCGTAAAGGCGGTCAAAAAACGGGAAATCACAATCAAATGTCCTTTGATAAGTCTTTGACGAACAGGATTACAAAATATGGTGAGGGTATGCACTAAAAATCGTCGTCGCCAGTTACTCCGCCCTGCCAAGTTTTGCGTACGACAAAAAAAGAGGCCGAGCGCAATGCTCGGCCTTTAGTCCAACAGGGAGGTGAAGGTGATAAGCGTTGAAGCATCATCGCCTTCGTGAATAGAGATAGGGTATGCGCAGAACATATTCAAGAACCTTAATGTCACGCCCACGTCATTGCCGCTATGCGTATGGCGCATGTCTGGTGTGGGGGTCTAAATTTTACCCAATGCTCTCAGATGTTTACGGTGAGAGATGATTTCGTCCTGAACGAAATCCCGGAACGCAGAAATTCTTTTTGAATGCCGCAATTCTTCTGGGTAGGCCAGAAACACCGGCACATCACCCGATTCTGTCTCGGGCAATACATGCACCAGATCGGGAAAATCCTCGGTGATATAGTCCGGCAATACGCCGATCCCCAGATTATTCAGCACCCCTTGCAACACGCCAAAGTAGTTGTTGATCGTTAACAGAGATTGCGGACCATAGGTCATCAGGTTTTTCACCATCGTCGCCCCCGCCGCCACCTGCACAGCGCTGGAGTTCTGACAGATCAGGCGGTGCTTGGCGATTTCACCAAGCGTTTCGGGCGTCCCTTCGGCCTTTAGATATTGCCGCGAGGCATAAAGTTGCATCCGTACCGTCATCAGCCGTTTGCGGATCAGATCGGCCTGGCTGGGCTCTTTCATGCGGATCGCCACATCTGCCTCGCGCATGGGCAGGTCCAGAACCCGCTCTTCCAGCATCAGATCAATCTTGAGGTCGGGGAATTTCTCGTACAGCTTCGGCAGGCGCGGCGCCAGCCACAAGGTGCCAAAACCAAACGTTGTGGTCACCCGCAGTTCTCCGAACACCTCATCGTCACTGTCCCTGATCCGCGCCGCCGCCGCCTCAAGCCGTTTCGACATGGCGGTGCTGGCATCAAACAGCAACTCGCCCTGTTCCGTCAGAATAAGCCCGCGCGCATGACGGTGAAACAACGTCGCCTTTAATGATTCCTCAAGTGCCCTGATCTGACGCGAAACAGCCGATTGCGACAGGTTGAGCTTGTCACCCGCATGAGTCAGACTGCCCGCATCGGCAACCGCGTGAAATATTCTGAGCTTGTCCCAGTCCATATCGGTAACTTTCGCATTGCGCCACATTGCGCCACTGGGCCTATATGAAACGATAGGCAATCCCGGTTACAACAGGGTTAGCGCGCAAATGACAGAAATATTTTACTATACAGGTCAGAATATGTGACCTAATATGGTATACAGTCGTGCACGAATGGCCCGACACGAAGTGCCAGCATGGGGAGTTTCAGGATGGTTCTGCAAAACATATCTCTCAACGATCGGTTCGATCTGGACAAAAGCCCGGTGATGCTGAATGGCACCCAGGCATTGGTGCGTCTGATGCTGGCGCAAAAAGAACGCGACCGGTTGGCGGGGTTCAATACTGCCGGTCTGGTCACAGGCTATCGCGGCTCGCCGCTTGGCGCGGTTGATATGCACATGCAGCGCGCCGCCAAACCACTGGCCGAACATGACGTGGTTTTCCAATCTGGCCTGAACGAAGATCTGGCCGCAACCGCCCTTTGGGGCAGTCAGCAGGCCGAATTGCGCGGCGATGGCAAGTTCGACGGGGTGTTCGGCCTTTGGTACGGTAAAGGGCCGGGCGTGGACCGGTCGGGCGACGTGCTCAAACACGCCAACATGGCCGGGACCAGCCCGCTGGGCGGGGTGCTGTTGGCCATGGGCGACGACCATACTGGCGAAAGTTCAACCGTTCTGCACCAATCCGAATGGGCGCTTATGGACGCCTATATGCCGATTGTCAGCCCGGCAGGGGTGCAGGAAATCCTTGATTACGGTGCGTACGGCATCGCCCTCAGCCGGTTTTCCGGCCTCTGGGTTGGCCTTAAGACGATGAAAGACACCATCGAGGTGACGTCCGTGGTTGATGGCGACCCGCTGCGAATGAAACTGGTCACGCCGGACTATGACATGCCTCCGGGTGGGCTGAATATCCGGCTGATTGATGACCGGTACGCTCAAGAGGCTCGCATCATCGACCAAAAACGCTTTGCCGCCGAGGCGTTTGCCCATGCCAACAAGATAGACAAGCGTATGTGGGGCAAACCCGGTGCCAAAATCGGCTTTGTCGCGGCGGGTAAAAACTGGCTCGACCTGCTGCATGCCATGTCCCTGCTGAATATCGACGCGAACGAGGCCGAGCGCCTTGGCATCACCACCTATAAAATCGGCCAGACCTTTCCGCTTGATATGAAAGGCTTTAACGATTGGGCCGAGGGCCTTGACCTGATTGTGGTGGTCGAGGAAAAGCGCAAACTGATCGAAATACAGATCAAAGAGGCGATCTTTGACGACCGCCGTGGCCGCCGGGTTTATGGCTGGCACAAAGGCGGCGGGGCCGGGTCGATGCACGGAGAAGAGCTGTTCCCGACCCCGGGCGCGCTGGATCCGTTTCTGATTGCCGAAAAGCTGGGTGAAATCCTGCTTGACGAGGGGCGAAACGCGGAAGGTATCACCGCCGGGCTGCGCGCGCTTCAGGACGCACGGCGCAATGACAACGCCCAGGAAATCGCGTCACGCCTGCCGTATTTCTGTTCCGGTTGCCCGCATAACACTTCGACCAAAGTGCCTGACGGAAGTCGCGCCTATGCCGGGATCGGTTGTCACACCATGGCGATGTGGATGGACCGTGCGACCGACGGGTTCACGCATATGGGCGGTGAAGGGGCCAATTGGATCGGCGAAGCGCCGTTTTCGAACACCCCGCATGTG
>DAOUQK010000369.1 GCA_030625695.1 Paracoccaceae bacterium
CCGGCAAAGTCAAAGGGATGATGGGTTAAAAACCCATCCTACGCAACAATGACAGGCCGGTCTTTGGGTGGATTGGTATTACTTGGGTTTACGGATCGGCACGCCATAAAGTTCCAACCGGTGGCCGCGCAACTCATAGCCCAGCTTGGCGGCGATCTTTTCCTGAAGCGCCTCAATCTCGGCATCAACAAATTCGATCACTTCACCCGAATTCATATCGAACAGGTGGTCATGATGGTCCCGCTCGGCGTCTTCGTATCGTGCGCGCCCATCGCCAAATTCCAACCGTTCCAGAATGCCCGCCTCTTCGAACAGCTTGACTGTCCGGTAAACCGTGGCGATGGAAATACCCGGATCAATCGCCACGGTGCGGGCATAAAGTTCTTCCACATCCGGGTGATCGCTGCTGTCTTGCAGCACCTTGCCAATGACCCGGCGCTGACCGGTCATGCGCAGCCCTTTGGCCTCGCATCTTGAAATGATGGTGTCGGGCATAACTGCCTCCGCTCGCGTCTTGGCATCCTATTTATCCGGCAATCCCGGTCTGCGCCACCAATATGTGACTTTGGAAAGGGTTGACATTGCCGCATCGTCGGTCCATTTGCCACCCTAAGCATCGTCCTCTGCCGCGTGAGCAGAGAAAGAGCAGGTTAAGAAAACCTGCCAGTCCAGCAGGGCCATAGGGACGATTGCTGAAAGATCCCAAAATCACGCGTGGGGCAAATGCGCCGGATCGTCCTTTGGCATGATGCCATTGGGCCCGTACTTATGAATCGGGGCTCCGCGCGCCCAGCGAATGGTCTGTTATGGGCCGCAACGATGGCCCGCATTGTGCCGGGCCGTAAAGGATATGAAGTGAACGATTTTGAAATGATGGGGCTGCCCGAGCAGCTGATCAAACGACTGAAGGCCATGGGCCTGAGCGAGCCGACACCGATCCAATCCCACGCCATCCCCCACGGGCTGAATGGCCGGGATGTGATGGGGCTGGCGCAAACTGGCACCGGTAAGACGCTGGCGTTTGGCCTGCCATTGGTGGCGCAGATGCTGGCATTTGGCAAGAAACCGGCCAGATACGCTGTGCGCGGCCTGGTTCTGGCGCCAACACGAGAGTTGGCCAACCAGATTTGCCAACATCTGCGCGACCTGGTGGATGGAACGCCATTGAAGGTCGGTTTTGTGGTCGGCGGTCAGTCGATCAACGCCCAGATGCAAAAGCTTGAGCGGGGCACGGACCTGTTGGTGGCCACGCCGGGGCGGTTGATTGATTTGATGGACCGTCGCGCGCTGACCTTGGACGAATGTGTGTTTCTGGTGCTGGACGAGGCGGATCAGATGCTGGACATGGGGTTCATCCATGCGCTGCGCAAGATCGCGGCGATGCTGCCCGAGGAACGCCAGACCATGCTGTTTTCGGCCACCATGCCCAAGCAGATGAACGAGATCGCCAATAGCTATCTGAAGAACCCCAAGCGGGTTGAGGTGTCGCCCCCCGGTAAAGTGGCCGACAAGATCACCCAGGAAGTGCATTTCATCGCCAAGGCCGAAAAGACGGCCCTGTTGAAAGAGCTGCTGGACAAGCATCGCGACGAACGCGCGCTGGTGTTTGGTCGGACCAAACATGGCTGTGAGAAGCTGATGAAGACGCTTGATAAGGCCGGCTTTTCCGCCATCTCGATCCATGGCAACAAAAGTCAGGGTCAGCGCGATCGCGCTTTGGCGGCGTTCAAGGCGGGCACGGTCAAGGTGCTGGTGGCCACGGATGTGGCGGCGCGGGGGTTGGATATCCCGGATGTGAAACACGTCTATAACTATGATCTGCCGAATGTTCCGGATGCTTATGTGCACCGGATCGGGCGCACGGCGCGGGCTGGCAAAGACGGCGCTGCGGTGGCGTTTTGCGCACCTGACGAGATGGGCGAATTGAAGGCGATCCAGAAGGTGATGAAGATGGAGATCCCCGTAGCCTCGGGGCGGCCGTGGGAGATGAGCGAAGTACCAGCCAAGCCCAAAGGGCGTGGTGGCGGTGGCGGACGCCGAGGCGGCGGTCAGGGCCGGGGTGGTTCGGGTCAGCCGCAGGGGGGCAAGCCTCAGGGTGGCGCACGTCGGCGGCGCAAGCCTTCGCGCGGCAAGGGCGGTCAGCAGGCCGCCTGATACCAGATACAACGCAGCCCCGGAGGTTAAATCCGGGGCTGAGTTGCGTTTAGAGCGTGTTGCGTTTGTCTGGCTTCATGCATTCACATGGTAGGCCGAGGCAGAGTTTGAATTTCAAACGCGTTCGGTCTGCTGGGTGAATTCAATTTAACGCGACACGCTTTAGCCAATGGTTTTACGCAACCAGTTGGCCACCTGTCGTAACGCCTCATCGCCTTGCGGGATGACCTTGGTAATCGACACAAAGGCATGCACCTGTCCGGGGAATTCGACCAAGTCCACCGGGACGTCGGCCTCACGCAGCCGGTCAGCATAGCTTTGCCCGTCATCCCAAAGCGGGTCGTGGCCGGCCACGATGATCATTGCGCCCGGTTGCCCTGCGAGGCGATCAGAAAACAGCGGTGCGACGCGGGGATCCAAACGGTCCTGACCCTCAGACAAATACAGGTCCAGATACCAGTTGATCCGTTCAACCGGTAACACATAGGCGTCCTTCAACGCGACCATCGAAGGGGAAACCATGCCCGTATCCACCGCCGGATAGATCAGCACCTGCCCGGCAGGCATCTGCGCCGCCTGCCCTTGCAGATCATGCAGCATGGCCGCCGCCAGGTTTGCCCCGGCACTGTCACCGCCGATCACAATCCGTGCCGCATCCACGCCCCATTCTGACGGCGTTTCAACAAGTGCGTGATAACAGGCCAGACAATCGTCTAACCCAGCGGGAAACTTGTGTTCAGGCGCCAGTCGGTAGTCATATGATATCACGCGAATGCCCGCCCAACCCGCCATCTTGGCACACAGTGCGTCGTGGGTATCAAGCCCGCCCTGAACCCAGCCACCGCCATGCAGATACAGCAGGGTCGGACGCGGCGTGTCATCGCCTGCGGTTTGCGCATCATATAATCTTGCGGGACGTGGCTTTTTGGCACCCGGCATCAGGATGTCGGATTTGCGCACCATCTGCGGCCCGGGCAAATCGAACTTGTCGGCAAGGGCCGCCAGCCCCGCCCGGCTTTCTTCAAGAGTGGGTGGGCCGCCAGTTTCGCGTACCAGATTAAGCAATTC
>DAOUQK010000399.1 GCA_030625695.1 Paracoccaceae bacterium
GCAGTTTCTTGCCTTTGGCGATGCCAATCTTGATCTTGGCCAGACCTTTGTGATTGAAGTACATCACCAGAGGCACCAGCGTCATGCCCTTGCGTTGAGTGGCGTTCCACAGGTTGGCCAGATCCCGGCGGCTGACCAACAGCTTACGACGTCGGCGTTCTTCGTGGCGAAAGGTTTTGGCCTGCGCGTAAGGGGCGATATAGGAGTTGACCAGCCACAACTCGCCGTCTTCCACGGCGGCATAGCTTTCGGCAATATTGGACCCGCCGATGCGAAGCGACTTCACTTCGGAGCCTTCCAGAATGATGCCACACTCAAGGTCATCCTCGATCGCGTAATCGAATCGCGCCCGCCGGTTTTCGGCGATCACCTTGTAGTTGGGGTTTTGTTTTTCCTTGACCATGGGGCGCAGATGTAGGGCCTGCGATGGATGGGTGCAAGCGATTCAGGCGGTCCGGTCCGCCCGTTGTGACGCCGGACAAACCGACAGCAGAACCGAACAGAGTATCGCCGCCCCTGACCTCGTTTTTATGCGGCCCACTGTGGAATTGCAGCACCCCGGTGTGCCACGGTCTCGATTCAATTAACTTGACTCCAGAGTATTTGAATGCAATTTTTCAGGACATTTTATTTCATTTTGGGGGAAAATCGTGTTTAACACTAAAAATCTTATGACTGCTGCGGTGGTTTCGATCGGCTTTGTTTTATCCAGCGGGACGGGTGCCTTGGCCGGAACCGTCACAGGCGGCACTTTGCTAAGTGGCACCGGCGCGGACCAGTTGGAGACTTGGTTGGGCGTCAGCGATCAGGACTTTGCCAACATCTGGGCCGGTGATGCGGGCGTAGCAACAGCAGCCAGTTTCCACGCAGCCGCAGACGGGGCAGGACCGACCTTTTCGATCTATGATGTGACTATCTGGGATGGCTCACGTGCGCTGATCGGTGGATATACCTCGGCTGATTGGGGTTGGGGCGGCAGTGCTTGGGTATCCGACGCAACCGCGTTCATATTCAACCTGACAACGGGCGAGGCTCAGTTTACTCAGCACTACAGCGGCCAACACTCAATTCTTGCCCAATCGAACTATTTTGCGACGTTTGGCGGCGGGGCTGACATTTCTGGTGGCACTAACACTTTGGGTAACAATGATCATACGTATTCTTACTCCTATGACAATTCGCAAGGTCAGATATCCATTGCTGGCGATAGTGGTTCCGGGAACGGAGATTCCGGCCAACACTACAGCCATATCACGGTTAATTCGCTCGAGGTCTATAATTTTGCTCCTGCGGTCGCGACCGTACCACTGCCGGCTGGCGGCTTGCTGTTGATCACCGCATTGGGTGGGCTGGCCGCAATGCGCAGGCGCAAACGCCAAAGCTAATTACCAACAGATCGAATTTATAAGACCCGCCATCTCTGGCGGGCCTTTGTCGTTTAATGTACCACCGCGTCGTCCGGCCTTGGCCGCTTTGACGTGCCCAGCCTTTCACCGATGATCAACCCATCAGCCCCAGCAGAAACCGCAATGGTCTCGCCATCCTTGACGTCGCCACCCAGCAGCATTTCGGCCAGCGGGTTTTGCAATGCCCGTTGCAGAACACGCTTAAGGGGGCGCGCGCCAAACACCGGGTCATAACCTTCGTCGGCCAGCCATTTATGCGCGCCATCATCAAGGTCGATGATGATTTTACGCGTCGCCAGACGTTTCTTGAGTCGGGCCAATTGGATATCGACAATACCGTCCATATCGTCACGGGCCAGCCGATCAAAGATGATCGTTTCATCCAGACGGTTCAGGAATTCGGGCCGGAAATGTGCCCGCACCGCATCCATCACATCGCGTCTTGCATCGCCAACCTCGGCCCCTTCGGGCAGCTGGCTTAACGCCTGAGACCCAAGATTCGAGGTCAGGATGATCAGCGTCTGTTTAAAGTCCACGGTGCGGCCCTGACCATCGGTCAGGATGCCGTCATCCAGCACCTGCAACAGGATGTTGAACACATCCGGATGGGCCTTTTCCACTTCGTCAAACAACACCACCTGATACGGGCGACGACGGACCGCTTCGGTTAACGAACCGCCCTCGTCATAGCCGACATAGCCCGGAGGTGCGCCGATCAGACGGGCAACGGCGTGTTTTTCCATGTATTCGGACATATCAATCCGCACCATGGCGTTCTCGTCGTCAAACAGGAATTCGGCTACCGCTTTGGTCAGCTCGGTCTTGCCGACACCAGTTGGCCCGAGGAACAGGAAACTACCCAAAGGCCGCCCTTCGTCGTTCAGCCCGGCACGTGCGCGCCTGACCGCATTGGACACGGCTCGGACGGCGCTGTTCTGGCCGATAACGCGGCCATGCAACTCGTCCTCCATCCGCAACAGCTTCTCGCGTTCGCCTTCCAACATCCGCGCCACTGGGATGCCGGTCCAGCGTTCGACCACCATGGCGATCTGCTCGGGGCGGACCGCCTCTTCGACCATCACACCGGTGTTTTCCTGACTTTCAGCTTCGCCCAGTTGCTTTTCCAACTCGGGGATCACGCCGTAAGACAGCTCTCCGGCTTTGCCGAGATTGCCT
>DAOUQK010000256.1 GCA_030625695.1 Paracoccaceae bacterium
ATGATGCGGTTGCCCGAAGGCATCTCGATCATATCCACCTGTTCCTTGATGTTGGTCCATTTGTGGTTCTTCAGGGCCGCGACCTGAATTTCATTGTCGAAATGGCCGATGTTGCCGACGATGGCCATGTCCTTCATTGCGCGCATATGCTCGATCCGGATCACGTCTTTGTTGCCGGTGGTGGTGATAAAAATGTCGGCGGTGGCTACAACGTCTTCAAGGGTTATCACCTCGTAGCCGTCCATCGCCGCCTGAAGCGCGCAAATCGGGTCTATTTCAGTGACTTTCACCCGGGCACCTGCACCACTGAGGGATGCCGCCGAACCTTTGCCAACATCGCCATAGCCGCAGACAACCGCCGTTTTGCCGGCCATCATGGTGTCGGTGGCACGGCGGATGCCGTCAACCAGCGATTCCTTACAGCCGTATTTGTTGTCGAACTTCGACTTGGTGACCGAATCGTTCACGTTGATCGCCGGGAACGGCAATAGCCCCTTGTTCATCAACTCGTACAGGCGGTGAACACCAGTTGTTGTCTCTTCGGACACGCCTTGGATGGCGTCACGCTGTTTGGTGAACCATCCGGGGCTTGAGGCCATACGCTTTTTGATCTGCGCGAAAATCGCCTCTTCCTCTTCGGATGTCGGCACGTCCAACAGGTTGGTCTCGCCGGCTTCGGCACGGGCACCCAAAAGGATGTACAACGTCGCATCGCCACCATCGTCGAGGATCAGGTTACAGGTGCCTTCCTCGAACAGGAATATCCGGTCCTGATAATCCCAATGCTCTGGCAGCGACTGACCCTTGATGGCAAACACCGGGATATCCGCCGCCGCGATCACCGCCGCCGCGTGGTCCTGGGTTGAAAAGATGTTGCAGGAGGCCCAGCGCACTTCGGCGCCCAGAGCCACCAGCGTTTCGATCAGACAGGCGGTCTGGATCGTCATGTGCAACGACCCGGCAATCCGTGCGCCTTTCAGCGGCTGGGATTCGCCATATTCCTTGCGCAGGGCCATCAGGCCCGGCATTTCGGTTTCTGCGATATCCAGCTCTTTACGGCCAAATTCAGCCAGGTTGATATCCTTGACGATATAGTCGTTGGCCATGTCTGTGGTTCCTTGCTTGTTCAATACGTCTAGTGTTCGCAGGGCAGATAACACCGCGCCCCTGCCGGGGCAATAAGCCTGTTAACAGCAGAAAATACGGTTTTGGCTCGTGTGAAATGGTGGTCCGACCGGTTGGAAACGCCACACTTGGGTGTTTAGCTCACAGTTTGGTTATCTATTGCTTGGCAAACTACCGGAATTCCTGCCTTTTGTTTCGCAGGAACTGCGATAGAATGCGCAGGTAGTCAGTTCGACTGGTAATCTCAGGTAGTCAGGGACCAACAATGCGCAAGGTTTTGCAGTCCATCGTCTTTGTTGCCATTTCTTTGGTGGCATCCGCATCTTTTGCCTCTACCGATCGCGTGGCTTTGGTGCTGGGGCTTGGTGACTATTCTACGATCCCTTTGTTGGATAACACCGTCAATGACGCCCGCGATATGGCAAACACGCTTGATGGTATAGGGTTTGACGTTACTCTTGGGCTGAATTCCACCGGAGACGAACTGCGCCAACTGCTTGCCGATTTCTCGTTCCGATCTGAAACCGCCGAATTGGCGCTGATCTATTACGCCGGGCACGGGGTCGAAGTGCAGGGCGAAAACTATATGATTCCGGTGGATGCCAACATCCAATCGAATCAGGATGTGCATCGGCAGTCGATATCTCTTAGTCAGTTGCTGTCAACGGTTGAGCGCGCCCGCAAGATGCGGATCGTGATACTGGATTCCTGCCGTAACAATCCTTTGGGCGATTTGATTGACACGTCTGAATCAAGCCAGACGGGTGATACAGACGCTGATTTGGCAACCCGCGGCGGAGGTGGATTGGCTGCTGCAAATCCTGACCGTGGAACGCTGGTGGCATTTGCTGCCAAGGACGGGCAGGTTGCATTGGATGGTTCAGGCGACAACAGCCCCTATGCTCAGGCGTTGATGGAAAAAATGGTGATCCCGGGGCTGGAAATCAGCCTAATGTTCCGACAGGTGCGTGATGGGGTTCTGAAAGAAACCGCCAATTTGCAGGAACCACATACCTATGGCTCGTTGACGGGCATCCCGTTCTACCTTGCCGGGGCTGCCGAAGGGCAGCAGGGGCTGGCCGGGGTCACAGCACTTGATGCCTGGGCTTCGCTGCGTCCGGATCAGGAACAACAACTGCTGGCGCTGGCAAATCAGGGCGATACCCGTTCAATGCTGGGCCTGGCATATATGCGGCTTAACCCCAACGAAGGCCGGTTTGACCCCGGCGCGGCGGTGGACTTCTTTGAACGCGCGGCGGCCTCGGGTTCGCCCGAAGCGCAGTATGAACTGGCCAAACTGTTTGAACGTGGCACCGGGGTTGAAGTGGACGAAGGCCGGTCGTTAACGCTTTATCAGGCGGCGGCGGATCAGGGGTTTGCCGATGCAATCAACGATTTGGGGTTCCTGCATTATCAGGGCGGATTGGGCCTGCCGGCGAACCCACAAAAGGCGCTGAAGTTCTTTGAACGCGCCGCCGATTTGCGCCATCCGCAGGCGCAATTCAACTTTGCCGCCCTGATCGACGACGGGCTGATCGAATCGCGCGGACCGGCCGATGCCGCACATTACCTTTATGCTGCCCTTAGATCGGGCAGCCCGGATGTTCTGAACCTGCTGACCGAACGGCCAACCATGTTCACCAACAAAACCCGGCGCGCGCTTCAGGAAGAGTTGAAGAAATACGACTTTTATACCGGCAGGATCGACGGTGATTTCGGCCCCGGCACCAAACGCAGTATCCGCGCGGCGTTTGGGATTGAAGAGTGATTTAGATAGATGCCCGGCCAGTTTGGCCCAAATCGCGAAGGTGTGCGAATGGATATTACCCCGGCCCCATCAAAAACCGCTTCGCAGGGTAATGTGGATTTCGATGTCCTGATTATCGGGGCAGGAATTTCCGGCATTGATGCAGCCTATCATCTGAGCAAAACCCGACCGGACACTCGATTTGCGATCCTTGAAAGCATGGACGATCTGGGCGGCACCTGGCGCACACATCGTTTTCCGGGCATCCGTTCAGACAGTGATTTGTTTACTTTCGGTTTCAGGTGGAAGCCCTGGACCGGAATCCCGATTGCGACCGGCGATGAGATCCTGAGTTACCTGAACGAAGCGATGGCGGAAAACGACCTGCGTCGCCATACAAGGTTCGGCCATTGGGTGGAAAGCGCCGACTGGAGCAGCAAGGCGCAACGCTGGGCTGTGAAAGTGTGGCGCAGTGGTGAAACCGAACCGGTCGAGATGACCTGTCGTTTTCTGTGGATGTGCTCGGGTTATTACCGCCACTCAGAACCTTACAGGCCGACCTGGCCGGATATGGAGCAATTTGACGGGCAAATCGTGCATCCACAGGATTGGCCCGCTGATCTGGACCATGCGGACAAGCAGGTTGTCGTCATCGGGTCCGGGGCAACCGCGGCAACGCTGATTCCGGCACTGGCGAAAACGGCAGAGCATGTAACCATGCTGCAACGCTCACCGACGTATTATTACCCGAAACCAATGATGGACGAGTTTACCACCACCCTGCGAGCGCTGGATTTGCCGGATGACTGGTTTCACGACATCATGCGCCGCAAGTTTCTGCATGACCAGCAGGTTACCGTGCGCCGATCCAAAGAAGAGCCACAGGTACTGGCGGACGAGTTGATTGGAGCGGCGCGGGCCTATCTGGGCGAGGATTATGATATTGAGACGCATTTTACCCCGTCTTACCAGCCGTGGCGTCAGAGAATAGCGATGATCCCGGATGGCGATCTGTTCACCACCATCCGGAGCGGCAAGGCCAGCGTTGTGACCGATCAGATCGAACGGTTCACGGGAGCCGGGTTACGGCTGGCCTCGGGGAAGGAACTGAAGGCCGATATTGTCGTCACCGCCACCGGCCTGACACTGAATGCGCTGGGCGATTTGGTATTGACGGTTGATGGCGCACAAGTCGATCTGTCCCAAAGCATTACCCATCGTGGGATCATGTTTACCGGCGTGCCCAATCTTGTCAGCGTGTTTGGATATCTTCGGTCCAGCTGGACGTTGCGCGCCGATCTTGTGTCGGATTATGTCTGCCGGTTACTGGCGCATATGGACGCAAAGGGCGTGGGTTCTGTGACAGCGGCATTGCGCGAACAGGACCAGGGCATGCCAGAGAGGCCATGGGTCGATCCCGAAAACTTTAACCCCGGCTACTTCTCCAGGAGCTTGCATCTGTTGCCCAAACAGGGCGACCGGCAGCCTTGGCTGATAACCCAGGACTATTTTTCGGACAGGGAGACCCTGCCGGCGGCTGATCTGGATGATGGTACGTTGGTTTACGCCTGATGCCCGGGGCATCATAATGCGGTGATGGAAGGCTGCGGACCCTTTGGATCGTATTGCAAGTCGGTTGGCGGTTTCTGAAACGTCCGATCTGGGCCCGGGACTGAATGAGGGGGCGCTTTGTGCCGTCCAGCCTAGGAAAGTTCAGGCGTTGCACCCCACCGGTTGGTCAATCGGGTGACAATCTGATCCCGCGCCTGGCGGTAACTTGCCAGTTTATCCGCTCGGGTTTCGCCAAGGCCTGTAGGGTCCAGGATTGGCCAGTATTCCACATCGAGGTGGAAAAACCGGGTCAGTTCCAGGGCACGACGCTGGCTGGCAGGTGAGAGCGCAATCACCAGATCGAAAGAGCTTAGATCATCGCCCCATTGCTCCATCTCATCGAATGACCGGGATCGGTGTCGGGCCAGTTCAACGCCGATTTCCTTGCATACAGCAATAGAAAACCCGTCAATTTCCATATCGTTGCGCACCCCGACAGACTGCACATAGGTGCCGGTGCCATAAAGCTTTTTCATAATGCCCTCGGCCATGGGCGAGCGGACGGCGTTGTGGTCGCAACAAAACAGGATCGACTGTGGGAGAGTCTTTGACAGAGTTTGAGGCAGATCACTCACCGCTCAACCTCCGAAATGCAGAACGCAGATCAGGGTGAACAGGCGGCGCGCGGTGTCCTTATCAACGTCGGCCTTTCCGGCCAGCCTTTCCTGAAGCACGCGGCTGCCTTCGTCGTGAATGCCCCGGCGTGCCATATCGATGGTTTCAATCTGGCTGGGTGGCATGTTTTTGACCGCATCGAAATAGCTGGCGCAAATTTGGAAGTAATCTTTGACCACTTGCCGGAACGGACCCAGTGACAAATGAAACTCGGCCGCTTTGGCGTCGTCTTCGGTGTTGACGTCGAACACCAGCCGTTTGTCGCGGATCGAAAGGTTCAGGTGATAGGGACCATTCGGCGCGGACCGCCCATCACGGGACGGCAGAGTGAAG
>DAOUQK010000250.1 GCA_030625695.1 Paracoccaceae bacterium
ATTTCGGCGGATCGTATATTTGGATTACTTGAACGTGATTTCATAGAACGCGACATAGAAGCCGTTCTATGAAGATGTTGTCGAGGAACCAAGCTTAAGCCCCATCCTTTTGACCAAACGCACCACTGATTCTCTCCAGCAATATTTCGGCGGAGCCAAGCGCAAGGGTCCACCCCAATGATCCATGCCCTGCATTTACATACAGGTTATCTGATTTTACCCGCCCGATCATTGGTAAATCATCCGGTGTTGTCGGTCTGAACCCAACCCAGATATCCGGCGTTTCATTGAATGATGCGGCTTTTGGCATCAACGCCCGTGCTTTGTTCGTCAATTGCTGTACGTAGGTCTGGGTTATTTTCGGGTCGTCCGAAAACATCGCGTATCCCGCGATGCGCACCCTGTTTCCCAGACGCAGAACGACGAATTTTCCAGAGGCGTCTGTTACGCTCAGATCCGGTGCTGCGTCACCCGATGGAAAAGTAAGCGAAATGCCCTTGATACCTGTCATCGGTTTTTTTCCGGGAAACCGGGCAGGGGCCAGATTTGCGGTGGCCTTGCCGGCGGCAAGTACAAACACATCAGCTTTGATCAGGCCGTTTCTGGTTCTCAGCGCACGGATGCGGCTTGCATCCCGCACCAATTCCAGAATTTCAACGCCGTACTTTATTTCAACGCCCAGTTGGTCAACCAGAACCGACGCCAGAGCAATTCCGAATTTTCGGCAGTCGCCAACCTCGGCATCTGGCAGGTAAATACCGCCGGCGACGTCCCTCGTCATGCCCTTCAACGCCGGTTCATGGGCGACACATTCCATAGCGTTCAGAACCTCGTGCCGACCGCCAAACCGGGCCTGAAATTCAGCCCTCTCTTGCGCATCCGCCAACCCGGCAGCCGTCGAATACAGCACCAGCTTGCCGGGTTTGCGCCAGTCAAAATCCAGCGCGTACCTGTTGGTCACTGTCGCCATTGCACTGCGTGACCGATGGGCGATCTCTAACAAAGTCTTGGTGTTCCGCTGCCAGGCCGCAGGTGTACACTGTCGCAGGAATGCCCCGGCCCATGGCCATCTGGAGGGGTGCAGCAACCCGGAAACACGGACCCCCTGATCCGGTTGAAACAGGGCCTTTGCCTGACTTGTCGGAAACCCCGGTGCGGCCATCGCGCCGATTCGGTCGTACAGCAGTTGACCTGCATTGGCTTTGCTGGTGTTTTCACAGGGGCCGGGTTCGCGCTCGACGACAACAACTGAAAACCCGGCTTGCGCAAGGTACAGGGCTGACGTCAGGCCGATTATCCCAGCGCCAACAACAACAATTTTTGGTCCGGTGTTGGCGTGAATAAGCGGGGGCATGACGGTGGCAATTCCTTGGGTCTGTAACCAGACAATCCACGGCTGCCTCAACAACGTCAAGCCGCCCTGCGTGCCTGGGTGTCAAACACTTCTAATGTTGCACGAACGTGGACGGGTTGGCGAAACTCGCGTAACACAAGCAACTATAAGGCCGATGAGCCGCGATACCCTGGAAGGCGGAAAGTTGTATGGAACTCAAATGGCTCAAGGATTTCCTGGCGTTGAGTGCCTTGGGCAACTTTCGCATGGCGGCGCAACAGCGGTCGGTTTCGCAACCTGCGTTCAGCCGCCGTATTCAGGCGATTGAGGCCTGGATCGGGACGACACTGATTGATCGGAGCGGTCAGCCGTCGCAGCTGACCGAGGCGGGCAAGGTGTTCCTGCCCGTGGCCCAGAGAATTGTCGACCTTGCCGAAGCGGGAAAAGAAGACGTACAAACACTGGTTCGCGAAGATAAAGAGAAAATACGCTTTTCGACGCTTACCACACTGGCCCATGTATTCCTGCCGTCCTGGCTAAAAAGCCTTCAGCCTTACATTGTCGCCGATCAGTTTGTTGTCAGAACCGAATATGATACCGTCGCTGATTATTTTGCAGCGGTGCAGGATAGTTCGGTGGATTTTTTCATCTGTTATGAGGATCCAAGAAACCGGTTGTTCAACAATGACTCGGTTTTTGCATCACTCAAGCTGGGTGAAGAAACACTTGTTCCGGTGATAAGCCCGGACGAAAAGGGCGCGCCGCGTTGGTGGTTGCCGGACTCTCCAACTGGCCCAATCCCGTGTCTTCACACCCTGGCCGAAAATTCGCCGTCCCCCGTAAGGCATCATATGGCAAGCAAATACAGCCACCTGACCTTTAAATCGGTTTACGATTCTTCAAGTGCGCCGACGCTCAAGGCGATGGCCATCGAAGGTTTTGGCCTTGCCTGGATTCCCAGCGCCTATGTTGCGGGTGATCTGGAATCCGGGCGGCTTGTTCGGGCGGCGGATCCGGTGGATGATCTTTTTGTCGAAATCAATATTTATCGAAGTACAAAACACGACCAGCTTAGGGTGGAAAGATTCTGGCAGGTTCTTGTGCAGCAAAAGGCACGTGCACGCGATGCGGTGAAGGCCAACAGTACCTGATCAATACACCTTGGGTATATCGGTTGATGACAGGGAAATCAGGCCTGTAATTGATACACCTAAAGAATGAGATACCTAACTCATGCAATTTTTGCATGAGTTGCGGTGAAAATTGTATTGGACAGTCTTTGCATTGGCTTCCTAGGGTGGCCAATACAAAAATGGGAGATAATTATGAAAATACGACCGAATTTCGCCTCGCTTGCTGCGATTGCGGCGCTGACTGTTTCAGGGGCAGGGGTTGCCTCTGCTGCAAGTACGCTTGAAATCGTCAAGGAACGCGGCCATCTGCGCTGTCAGGTTGGCCAACCGTCGCCTGGTTATTACAATCTGGATTCCGAAGGCAACTGGTATGGCCTTGACGTGTCCGTCTGTCAGGCCGTTGCGGCCGCCATCTTTGGCGACAAGTCCAAGCTGGAAATTCAATCAGTCAGCAGCCAGGCGCGTTTCACCGCGTTGGCCAATGGCGAAAGCGACATGCTGTCGCGTACAGCCACCTGGACCATGACCCGCGACACCCAGCTTGGTATCGACTTTCTGGCGACCAATTTCTATGACGGCCAGGGCTTTACCGTTCGCGCCGACAGCGGCATCACCAGTGCGATGGAACTGGCCGGGGCCAAGGTTTGTGTCACCACCGGTACCACGACCGAACTGAACCTGACCGACTTTAGCCGTCAGAACGATCTGAACATCAGTGCTGTGACATTCGAGGACTACAACGTCCGCGACGACACATACCTGAACGGTGGTTGTGATGCGGTAACCGGCGACAAATCGTCGATGGCCGGCAACATCTCGTCGTTCCCGGTGCCGGCCGATCACATAATCCTGCCTGAAACTCTGTCCAAAGAGCCACTTGCGTCTGCGGTTCGTCACGGTGACAGCCAGTGGTCGGACATCGTACGTTGGAGCATCTTCGCGCTGATCAACGCCGAAGAACTGGGTATCACCCAAGCCAATGTCGATGACATGAAGGCCAATTCCAAGGATCCGAACGTTCTGCGGATGTTGGGTGCCGAAGGCAACCTGCATGATGGTCTGGGACTGGAAGCTGACTGGGCCTTTAACATCATCAAAAACGTTGGCAACTATGGCGAGATCTATGAAGCCTATATGGGCAACGGCCCACAGGGTATCGGCATCGCGCGCGAGGGTTCGCTGAACGCATTGTGGACCAATGGCGGCCTGATGTATTCGCCACCAATGCGCTAAGTCACTTGTTGGCACCGGGCCTTGCGCCCGGTGCCACCGTTTTAAGCTGGCAGTAAAGTCCGGCAAAAACACCACAGCGGGGAACATGATGTGACGGATACAGCGAGCCGAAAGGCACAGGTACGAATCAGACCAAAGGAAGAATTCAACTTCTTTCAGGACCAACGGGTCCGGTCCGTGTTCTACCAGCTTTTAACAGCCGGGATCGTCGGCTGGCTGACCTGGTATCTGATCACCAACACCGCCCATAATCTTGAAGTACGCGGCATGAATACCGGGTTCAGTTTCATCAACGCGACCGCCGGGTTCGATACCGATTTCAAACTGATAGACTATACCCCTGGCAAGGGCACCTATGGCGACATTTTCATAATCGGCGCGCTTAATACGCTGCTGGTGTCGTTTCTGGCGATCATCATCAGCACCGTGCTTGGGTTTTTCGTCGGTGTCATGCGGCTCTCCAATAACTGGTTAGTGGACAAAGTGGCGCTGGCCTATGTCGAGATTTTCCGCAACGTACCGCTGCTGATCCAGATCGTGTTCTGGTATATCGGCGTGTTCAGCCTGTTGCCGGTGGTCAAGAAATCCCTCGACCTGTCATTCGGGTCCGGGTACGTCACTCTGAATAATCGCGGTCTTTACATGGCTACGCCGATCCCTGGTGATTTGATGTGGATGACTCTGGTCGCCCTGGTCGTTGCCATTGTCGGTGTGATCATGTTCCGCCGCCGTGCCCACGCCCGGCAGGAACAATCTGGCGAGCAGATCAAAACTTTTCTACCGTCCCTTGCGGCAATCATCTTACTGCCCGGGATCGTGTTCGTGGCCACTGGTATGCCGCTGGAATGGAATGTGCCCGCACTGACCGGATTCAACTTTACCGGCGGCACCAGTGTTCCACCCGCCTTTCTGGCACTGCTTGTCGCGCTTACCATCTATCACGCCGCACATATTGCTGAATCCGTGCGGGCCGGCATCTTGTCGGTCAACCGGGGCCAAACCGATGCGGCAATGGCAATTGGCCTGAAGCCGGGCAGGGTCATGGGGCTGGTGATCATCCCACAGGCCATGCCTGCGATTGTGCCGCCGATGATCAGCAACTGGATGAACACGGTCAAGAATTCGTCGCTGGCGATTGCCATCGGTTATTCCGATGTGGTCAGCCTGTTCATGCAAACGGCGCTGAACCAGGCCGGATATGCGGTGGAAATGGTCGGCATGACCATGGCGTTCTACATGTTTATCAGCCTGACCATCTCGTTCTTCCTGAACATCTATAACAAACGTGTACAACTGGTGGAGCGCTGAGCATGGCTATTGTAACCGCTGTTAAAACGCCCGACCGCGACGCCCCCATTTCGGAAACATCCGTGACCGGGTGGTTGCGCAAGAATTTGTTCAGTACTCCGATCAACACCGTCCTGACCTTGTTCATGCTGTTCATCATCTACCTGACCATCAGCGGTGTTGTGGTCTGGGGATACCTTGACGCAACATTTGTCGCCGAAAACCGGCGTGCCTGTTATGACAATAGCCTGACAGGTGCCTGTTGGGCCGGGGTGATCGACTGGTTCGATAATATCTTCTACGGGCGTTACCCGCGCGAAGAAATCTGGCGCATAAATTTTGGCGGGCTGTTGCTGGTGTTGTGGATGGCACCGCTGTGGATGGGTCGAGTGCATGGCAAGGTACTGATTGGCGCCTCGGTCGTGTCGCTTTATCCGTTCCTGGCCGGATACCTGTTTTCCGGCGGCGACAAGGGGCTGTTCCTGCAAGTGATGGTGGCCGGGGCGATTACCGGTTTTGTCATCAACATGGCCAACATGATTGCCGGTCTGACCCGCAATCAAAGCCTGGACCGCTTTGTCATTGGCCTGCTGGGGCAGGCAAACGCAGCCGACAAGACCCAGCGCAATATCCTGCTGGGGCTGGTGGTGATAAGTTTTGCCGCCGCGTTCTTCTGGCAGGCCAGCTGGAGCGTGG
>DAOUQK010000026.1 GCA_030625695.1 Paracoccaceae bacterium
TTTGCAGGCCAAAGTCGATCGGTCGATCGTGAGTCATTGGCATATCGGTGGTCACCACGCCGGATTTCAGGCGCGGGCCGAGGAATGGGTTGAGGATGACTTCGCCAATGCGGCTGACCTCGCCCAACCCCGACAGCAGCAACAAGGGCGGTTGCAGAACTTCGCCGTCCATCACCGAATGCGCCTTGGCGGAATAACCTAGGTTGCGGATTTGCTGGGCAATCACCCCGCCCAAAAGGGAAAACCGCAGATAGGCACGCATGCTTTGCGCCACAGCGATCCAATCGTCACCGGAAGAGCCTTCCATGGTCTCGAACCCCTGATCAATGATCATCGAGATGGCTTGGTCGTGGGGCGGATTTAACACCTCGCCTGTGGCGTCATGGCTATACCAGGTCCAGTCGGGGCAGCGCGACAGTCCAACCGCGTCAATGCCAAGGAAGTAACTGGCGGCCTTGATGTTGGCCGCGTTGCGGGCGGGATCATCAGGTTTTGACCCCTGCCCTGGTGCGCCATCCTGCAACAGGACAAACGCGCCGAGCATGCGCCGTTGCGCGGTTGAGGGTGCCGATTTACGCACGTAATGCCCGCCTTTCGCGCCATCCTGAAGTTTGCGGCCCATGTCGCCAAATTGCGCCCGGGCAAACAGGTCGGCGCGTTTGGGGACGCGGGCGACGTGGGCCTCGTCTATGTGGGTGGTGGGGTGATCCACCCGTTTCAGGGTTTCAAACGGATGCGGGCCGTCGGCGAAATTGCGGTGTTTGTAAGGATCAAGATTGAGGGCAGATTTGGCGAACCCCGCGCCCAGCCACCAGGCGGGACCGTGGGTCCGCCACCATGGCTGTTGCGATTGCGGCGCAAGGGCGGCGTCGCAGGCCATTTGATAGGTGGTGGTCACCACCGCCACACCAAAGCGCGTGCCCAGATAGGGGTTTACCAGGTGGCCCTGTTCCAAACTGGCAAGACCGGTAGCGACGGTTAGCTGGTTCAGATCGACATCGGTACTGGTGGCCGTATGCGCCTTGGCGTCCCAACCCAGAAGGCGGATGTAATTGGCCAGAACCACGGCCGTTTCCGTGGCGCGCAGACAGGCGCGGTGGGCTTGTGCATCTTTTAACCACTCGGTGCCCGGTTCACCTGTGTGAGGATCGCGGGGCATGTCATAGAGGAAAGTGATGGCGTGAGTGTGGGCCTTAATCGTGCTGGGCGGTGCCTCCATCGATTCCTTGAGGTCGGCCATGATCATGTCAATGCCCGAGGCCAGGGTTTTGGTTTGACGAGTGCGCAGATCATTGGCCAGACGGTCGATATCGGGGTTGCAGACCGGGCTGGCCAGCAGGGTCGATTGCGGCAGTTCAGCAATGCCGACCATGGAGGCATCCGAGAAATAACCAAAGCTTTTGATGTGGTTGGCGCGTGCCAACGGATCGTCCGGGCCTTTGGACCTGGTTTTGTTGACCAGCCCGTCGCGGATCGCATCCATCATCGCCTGATATTCGCCCATCGCGTTGACGATGGACTGCGGTTGATGCGGGCGGCGAAAATCCAGTGGGGTGAAGCGCGGGACCTGTGACAGATCAGGCAGAACGCCCGGGGCAAGCCGTGTCAGCCGTTCCAAAGGAAAAGGTCCGAGGTGGACCGGTCGGTTTTTGTCTGAGAAAAAGCGAAGGGTCACGAGGTGCCTTGTTGATCAGGAAGGGTCAGACGTAAGAACAGCGGAAATCGACCGGCTTCGCAAGGGGATTGTTCAGGATTGCCATTTGCGCGGGTGATCTTGATGCGACTGGAGACTGACCTGTTTTCCGCGAAGTCGGGTGTGCTGTCACACACCATAATAATTCAACAAACCGTTCGTTTTAGAGCGTGTTGCGTTTGATCAGATTCAAGTATTCAGATGGCGGGGCGAGGCAGGGTTTGGTTTTCAAACACGTTCGACCTGCCATCTGAATTCAATTCAACGCAACACGCTCTAATCAAAGCCAGCACCCCTCTCTGATAACATGTCATATATAACATGTTATCAGAGAGGGGTGTAATACCTGATCACCTAATGATTGACCTGTCAAAGATCCGTAGGGTGGGGTTTCACCCCACCATCCACCGGTGAAGTGGTGAAGTGGTGAAGTGGTGAAGTGGTGAAGTGGTGAAGTGAACAACCTACACACGACAACACGAGTCAATCTTTGTGCGCGTTGGTATAACAGGCATAGGCATGGGCCAAATTTGACGTTCCCGTCTGCCTTGCCAGATGACGATGGTGCCCCGTAAATGCGCACCCTGGATCAGCCGAAAGGGTCAAGTCCTAACGGGGTGGTTTTGATAGGCGGCAAACCTGTGTTCACACTCCGAGATGGCGGGTCAGAATGGATGGATCAGCACGTAATTCCGCAGCCTCCAGCGTTTCAAGATTGCGACCATTTTCGATGAACGACACCCGGTCCGCCACCGACAACACCGCATCCACCCGTTGTTCCACCAGAATGATTGCCACACCGCGGTCGCGCATTATCATGATCACCTGGCGGATTGCCTCGATCATAGACGGTTGCAGCCCTTCGGTCGGCTCATCCAGCAACAGCACTTTCGGCTCAAGGCAAAGCGCGCGTGCGGTGGCCAGCATCTGTTGTTCGCCGCCCGAAAGGGTCTGGGCGCGCTGGTGATATCGTTCGCGCAGGCGTGGAAATAAATCCAGAACGCCCTCCAGCACCTGCGGCTTGGACCGGCGGGCCATCATGGCGATCTCAAGGTTCTGGGCGATGCTCAGCTCGCCAAACAGGCGCCGACCCTGCGGAATATAGCCGATCCCGGCTTTGGGCACATTGTGAGCCGGCAAATCGCTGATCACCTGCCCTTCCAGAACCACCCCACCCGACATTAGCGGCAGCAGGCCCATGATTGCCTTCATGGTCGTGGTCTTGCCCGCGCCATTGCGCCCCAGCAGGCAAAGGATTTCACTGGCATCGACATGCAACGACAGGTCACGCAGCACCTGCGCCTTACCATATGCGACGTTGAGGGATTGCAGTTTCAGCATCACTTGGTCCCCAGATAGGCGGCCTGCACATCCGGGTTGGCGTGGATGTCCTGCGGCGTGCCTTCGGCCAGAATCTGGCCAAAGTTCAGGACGGTGACATAGTCAGCCAGTTCCATCACCACGCTCATGTTATGTTCGATCAACAGCACGGTGGCTGTTTGCGCCAATTCGCGCACCAGCGCCTTGAAATCCGCCACTTCAGTGTCGGCCAGTCCTTGGGTCGGTTCATCCAGGATCAACAGGCGTGGTTGTTGCGCCAGCCCCATGGCGATTTCCAGCAGGCGTTGGTGGCCATAACTAAGATCACCCGCATTCTGTTCAGAGCGCGCATTCAGGCCAACCTTGGTCAGGGCCTCTTGCACGGCGCCGTCCACTTCTGCGCCGTTGAACCGGCGGCGCGCGGCAAGGGCGACATTTTCGGTAACGCTCAGGTTGGCAAATACCGATGTGACCTGAAACGTATAAGCGATGCCAAGATTGATGCGCTTGTGTGCGGGCAGGTTTGATATGTCGCGCCCGTCAAAAGTGACGGAACCAGAGCTTGGCGTTATCCGCCCGCAAAGCAGGCCGACAAGGGTGGTTTTACCTGCACCATTGGGGCCGATCAGGGCGCGTATCTGGCCTTTGGGCAAGTCAAAATCGACGTCCTGCACCGCCTTGAGGCCATCAAAGTTCTTGCAAAGACCACGGGTGGACAGGATCGTCATGGCAGCCACCGCCATATTCGCGCCCGTATTTCCCCGACCAACCCTTGCGGCGCAAACAGAGTTAGTAGCACCAGAACCACGCCCGCGATCAGCATATAGGCCGAGGTAATACCACTTGAGAGGTCGATCAGGTAGAACATGAACAGGGTGCCGACCAGTGGCCCCAGAAGCGTCCCTGCCCCCCCCAGCAGCACCCACAACAGCGGAAAGATCGAATATTGCACGGTGGCGAAACTGGCCCCGACATAGCCGAACAACAACCCATAACTGGCCCCGGCCAGCGCCGATATTGCGCCTGACGCGATCACCGCCACCAGTTTGCGCGCAAACACGTCATAGCCCAGCATGCGCGCGCGTTCCTCGTTCTCGCGGATGGCAATCAGGGTTTTGCCGAACGGGGATTGTACCAGTTTCAGGGTGAAGATCAGGCAGAATGCAAACAAGATGAATGCCGCGAAATAACGGTTGGTCGGGTTGGACAGGTCAATGCCCCACAGGACACGTTCGGCCTGTTGGATCACAAAGCCTTCGTCACCCCTTGTGTACTTGCCGAAATACAGCACCGTCAGATAGCCGGCCTGCGCGAACATCAACGTCACGATCATGAACGCCACCCCGGCGGTGCGCAGCGCCAGGAAGCCAATCATTGCGGCAACAATGATCCCAACCACAAGGCCGGCAATCAACGCCGGGGCCGGTGTCGCGTCAAACAGGCGAATGGCCAAGCCGCAGCCGTACATACCGGCGGCAAAGAACAAGGCATGACCAAGGCTGAGCAGACCAGTGTAGCCAAATGCAATGTTGAAGCCGATGGCGTATGAGGCCAGCACCATGATCCGCGCCAGATTGCCATGATGATAGGCAGGCAGGATGAATTGCAAGGCAAACAACAGCGCCAGAACGCCCAGATGCAAGGCCCATATCCGCGCCGTAATGTTCACGAGGATTTCACCCCGAACAGGCCTTGCGGACGGAACACCAGCACCATTGCCACCAGCAATGTGGCAAGTATCTTGGCCAGCGTCGGCGAAAAGAACACCGAGATGATACCGTCACTCAGCCCGATCAGAATGGCCGCAACCACCGTGCCCGGCAGACTGCCAAGCCCGCCGATGATCACCACGATGAAGGCCAAAAGCAACGGGTCGCCACCCATCAGATAATGCGCCTGCTGGATCGGTACAATCAGCACTGCCGCCAATGCCGCCAGCGCAGCACCTAGGCCGAAGACCATCGCATAAATACGCTCGACCGGGATGCCAAACGCCATCGCCATCTCGCGGTCCAACTGGGTGGCGCGCATCAACAGGCCAATCCGTGTCCGCGCCATCAACCCCCAGACGCCCAACAGCACAAGCGCTGCCGCACCAATGACGGCCAGCTTGTAACTGGTGGTGCTCAGCCCCCATGGCCAGTACATTTGCAAGCTGCCATCAACAAATTCGAACCAAGGGATCGCCAGTCGTGTATTGAACGGCGGCTCGACCGGACGGGCATCCGGCCCATAAGTCATCAGGGTGATCTGTTGCAGGATGTAAAGGATGCCGATGGTGGCAATGATCGTCCGCTCGGGGTCATAGTTGATGCGTTTCAACACGGTCACATCCGCCACCACAGCAATCAGACCAACCATCACCGGAACCACCAGCAAGGCCACACCAAAGCCAATTGCCGGATGCCCGCCAATCGCCTGCGTCACCCACCAGGCCAGCACGGCACCCAGCATGAAGAACTCTCCGTGCGCCACATTGACCACCCGCATGACGCCAAACACCAGGGACAGGCCAACCGCCGTCAGCGCCAGCACCGCCGCCGTGACAGCGCCTTCCAGTGACGCAAGTATGAGATATGGGGCAAAATCCATTTGGCTAGGCTGTCATACCCTGGGCGCATGGGCAATCTGGTAAAGGTGTCACAATGTTTCCTTCACGTCTATCACCCGGCACACATCAACTGGCGCATGAAACCCTTTGAGGGTAAGTTCCCCGGCAGATTCGACCGTCGCATAATCTTCCAGCGCCGTTGCGGCGCGCTGGCTTATCAATATTTCCTGATCCATTGCCTGATCGCACAACCGCGAGGCCAGATTGACCACTGTTCCGTTGGCCGTGTAATCATACCGCCCTTCAAACCCCACCATGCCAACCGTGGCATAGCCCAGCGAAATGCCAACGCCAAAGCCCATCCGGTGCCCCAGCTTGCGCCATTTCGCGCACAGATCAACCATGACTTCACGCATCGCAATCGCCACCCTCAAGGCCGCCCTCGCCGGATCATCGCACGGCACCGGATCGTTGAACACCACCATGATGCCGTCCCCGGCCCGATGATCAAACCCGGCCCCGGCCTCGTCGATCAGCTTGCCCAACGTCTCATGAAAGGTTTGCAAGACTTCGATGGTCTCTTCCGGTTCGGCGCTTTCGCAAAAGGCAGTAAAGCCGCGGATGTCACAGAACAGGGTGGCAATCATCGCCCGGTGGCTTTTCAGCATCTCTTCCGAACCGGTTGACATGACTGTATCCGCCACCGCCGAAGGCAGGAACCGTTTCAACCGGCCAACGCGCTCAATTTCGTCTACCTGTTCGTCGACACGGTCGCCAAGTTCGGCGTTCAGTTGTTCCAGCGCCTTGAACTGTCGGACGTTCTCAATCGCGATCACCGCCTGTTCGGCGAAGGTTTCGACCAAAGCGATCTGACTGTCCGTAAAGGGCCGCACATCCTGGCGGAACAGGACAAGCGCGCCGATCCCTGCTCCCTCAGCCATCAGGGGCACAAACAGGACCGTCCTGATGCCCTGCCCATCAACCATCGAGGTAACGGTTGTGGCGCCGACCCGGTATTCCTCGGTATCCGCCATATCGGCAAGGTGTATTACCCTGCCGTCAAGGATTGCCCGGGCGGCAAAGGACTTCTCCGGGTCCATTGATACCCGGCCTTCGTTGTACAAATTTTTGGTTGTCTCTTCACTGCCATGCTCGGCCACAAGGGTCTGAAGAGAACCACCCGCCCGCCCCAGAACCAGCGCCGCCAACGGTGCTTCGCACAATTGTCTTGCGTGGGTCAGAATTAGCTCGAATACCGGGGCCTCATCATTGCGGGATCGCGATATGACCTGCAGAATGTCGCGCATTGCTTCTTCCCGTACCAGCCGGGTCTGTACTTCGCGAAACTGGCGGACATTCTCAATCGCGATCACCGCCTGTTCAGCGAAGGTTTCGATAAGTGCGATGTCGGAATCCGAAAAGGGTTGTGTCTTGCGGCGACTCAGATTGATGCATCCAAAAGCGACGCTTTCACTGATCAGTGGAACAACAAGGAAAACGCGCAGACCTTCCTCTTCGACCATTCGAACACGAACCGGATTGCGCGCGATATACAGCGAACTGGTGGCTAAGTCAGCGATGTGGACAACTCGCGCCTCTTGGATTGCGGTCGTGACCGCCAGCGCGACACCGAGTTCAAATTCCTCGCCAATCTGAAAAGTGCCATGATCCAGCCCCCAGCCACCCATCAGGCGCGTATGGGTGCGCGCCTCGTTCACCAGATGCAGCCCTGCCGATTGAGCATCGCAAAGACGGGCGGCGTTTTTGAGTATCGTCTCGAACACCGGCGCAGTGTCAGTTCGCGAGTTGCTGATCACCTGCAAAATTTCGCGCGAGGCCTCCTCTCGCTCCAGCCGGGTCTGTACTTCGCGAAACTGACGGACATTCTCAATCGCGATCACCGCCTGTTCGGCGAAGGTTTCGACCAGTGCGATCTGACTGTCCGTAAAGGGCCGCACCTCTTGCCTGAACAGGGTAATGACGCCGATGCCTCCGTCCGCGGTCATAAGCGGTACGAACAGAACGGTTTTGATGCCCTGCAAATCGACCATCGACGTGACGGTAAGGTACCCGGCCCGGTATTCCTCGGTATCTTTCATGTCGGCAAGATGTATCAGATTGCCCCCGAGAATCGCACGGGCGGCAAAGGATTTCTCGGGGTCCATTAATGCCTGGCCTTGCCGGAAAAACTCGACGGTCGCCTCGTCTACACCGTACTCGGCCGCAAAGGTCAGATAAGCGTCACCTGGCTGGCCCAGAACCAACCCGGCCAGCGGTGCCTCGCATAATTGCCTTGCATGGGTCAGGATCAGTTCGAATACCGGGGTTTCATCGTCCCGCGAATCTCTGATGACCTGCAGGACATCCCGCAGCGCGGCCTCGCGCGCCGGAACGTCTGCGGTTGTCTCTGCGGGACGCGCAGTCAAAGAAGGCTTGGGTGGGGTCGTCGCATCCCGCCCCCTTCCAGGTTCAGGCGTGAATTAATCCGGGTCATTAACGTACTATGCAGGTTCAAAGCCTAAGTACAACGCTGTCCCGGACCTGATCCGGGACCTCATCGCGACACCGCGAGGCCCCGGGGCAAGCCCGGGGCGGCGTCACGTTTACAGCGACTGTTTGGTGTAATCCACTTCGTCCGGATACAGTGTGTCCTCGATCGGCGCCGTATGCACGACGTTCAGTTTGCCACCCGACATCTTCGAAATATACTGTGGCCCGAACACCTGATGGGTCTTGCCGTTGAACAGCTTGGCCCCCTGTGGATGCGCATTCGAATGCGGCATGTCAGTCATCGCCTCAACCGCCTCGATCAATTTGCCCCGGTCGCCGTGACCCTGATAGCCAGCCGCTTCCATGCCGTCTTTGATCACATGCAGCGTCTCCCAGCAGCCGAACATATGCGCGTAGGTCGACACATCCGTCGGATCGCTGACTGATGCACCATTGGCATCCACGCCCACGGCGGCGCGGAAATTCTTGTCGAACGAGGTCTGGTTAGCCTGCGCATAGCGCGGGCTGCCTTCCCAGAAATAGCTCCCATCCAGATACTCAAGACCGGGGCTGGCCAGATCAACCGCCTCAAGGCTGTCGATAAAGCCGAACATTTCGGGGCGTGACGGTCCAAAGAATTCACCCAGTTCTTTCACAAATGTCAGAACCGCCGGGCCGACCATAACGTGATAAATCACTTCGGTGTCGCGGGGGATTTTTGGGAAATACTTGGTAAAGCTGGTTTCGCTTGGCGGGATGGCAATATGCGCCAGAACCTCGCCGCCCTGCGCCTCCAAGGCCGCGGTGAAATAGTCGCGGTGGTCATGGCCAAAGGCAAAGTCCGGGAAGATCATCGTCACCTTCTTGCCAAGGGTCGAACTGACGTAAGGCGCCATCGCCTGCACCTGGCTTTTCACATCGGTGATACCGGGCTGGAGCGTATAACGGTTAAGCATGCCACTGGCCACGTGATGACCTTCGGAGACTACAAAATATGGTAGTTTCAATTCGCCTGCGCGTGGGGCCGACCCGATGACGACATGGCTGAACAAGGTGCCAAAGCCGACGTCACAGTTGAGCTGAGTGGCAAATTTCTCGACCACTTCGGCACCGCGCTTGGGATCAGTGCCGTCGTCTTCCAGTACGATTTCCACGGGCCGACCATTGATACCGCCAGCATCGTTGATCGCCTTGGCCGCCGCCGTAGTTGTGCGATCATACCAGCGGCCATAGGCTGCACCAATGCCGGTCTTATGCGCCTGAAAGCCGATGCGAATAGGTTCTGAGGTTTGCGCCTGCGCGAAACGCGCCCACAGTGGCAGCGACGTGACAGCGGCGCCCGCAGCCACGGTTTTGATCAGATTTCGCCGGGTAATCCCCTTAGGGGGCGTGGTGTGGTCGGTCATTATATTTCTCCCATGTTGGTTGTCATTCGAGCCAGTTCGCGGCCTCATTACTTGTTAGTGTGCAAGCGACATGTCGGTTTGTCCAGTGTTTTGCGTGTGGTCTCACCGCATTTGAAACCTGTTCATACCCCGCGCGGCGATGCCAGCAGCCACAGGCCGAACAGGGTATACAGCACCATGAACAGTGCCAATGGCACGCCCGCCAGTACCGCCTTGCGCCCCTCCCCGAACTGGCGCACCGCCAGGCCATGCGCCAGCATCACTGCCAGAATATGCCCGCCGACAACGGCACCGGCCTGAGAAAGCCAGATCACCCGGACCGAACTTTGCGTATTGAAAAACCCGGTGGTGACGTAAAACTGCCCCAGCCCCAACAGGTCCGCGCCGGTTCCCATCGGATCACTTGCAGCGGCCAGGGCGTATTGCGCATCGACCAGAAACCCGGGCAGGTAGTGGGCAATGTGATAGCCAAGCGCAATTGGCAGTATCGACGGGGAAAACAGGCAAAAGACCGGCATCAATGCCATCCGTTCCTGCCCCCCTTTCTGTGCCAGCATCAGCCCCAACCGAATGGACAGGGCAAACACCGTAATCAGCGCCAGGTTGGCGACGAAAAGCCCGACAAGCGTTTGCCGGATCACTGCCGAGCGCCCCGGGAATTCCAGCGGGTTGAGGCCCAGAAGATCCAGCCACCAAAAGGTTTCGTTCACCCCGTCAAAGCTGCCACTGCCCAGCAGCAGCAGGATGAAAATCGCCACACCAAATGGCGGCGTCGCACGCCGTAAAACCTGCCATCCGGGCAGGCCCAGGGCAATGTTGCGCCCAGTGCGCCCGAACAAGTTCATCTGCGAATAGACGCGCATAAGCATGGCAATCCCGTCACCGCGATATCGCCAGCGTGGCCCAAAGACCAACATCGCCACATAGGTAAACAGCCAATAACCAAACACATAGCCCGCCAACCGGTCCGGGTCTGCCGGGGCCGGGTCGGCCAGAAGAAGAGATACCAGCGCCAAAAACGTGACCAGCGCCGGGAGGTGCCCCAAAGACGTGGGCAAGCGCAAAAACGGGCGCAAGCTCAGCAAGGCCCGAGTCACAGCGACCGGACCGGTCCACGGGTTGACCCAGGCCCAAAAGTTGGCAAACAGGCCCTGCAACGTGACAAAACCGATCCACCACAATGTCCAGACAAACAGGGGCAGCGGGTTGGACAAAGGATCACCCGGACCGGTCCAGCCGACCCAAATCAACCAAAGCAACAGCCCCAATGACAAGCAACTGGTGACGTGACGTGCCCAGACGCGCGACCGCCCGCGCATCAGGCTTTGGGGTCTGAAGGCGGCCTTCAGGGCACCTCCGGGCACAACCGCCACCAGAAATATCGTCAGTGCCACAGCAGTTGTTCCTGCCAGAATATACACGCCGGTGGGCATCAGCAGCACAAACCCCTGTTCGGACGCATGGGCAAGGGCAGCACCTGGGATCAGGGCCAACATCAAGGCGACACTGGCAATCTGTAGGCCAATCTGGCGGCTACGAAATGGTACGGGTTCTGGGCTCATAGGCGGGAATGATACGAACTGCGACCAGTAGTGGAAAGGTCGGAAATGGCCTTTTGGGCAGATGGGCTGTTTCACTGGCCAACCGGCCACAAGGGAGCTTGTCGCGGTAAATCCTTGGCCGGATCGCAGAGTATTTGCCGGCATTTGTCGATCCAACATATACCTTCGGCGAGGGCCTTTGATTTAGGTCCGATTTGGACTAAACCTTACCATGCACTACCCAAACCATCAGAACCCAGAGGATTACTGAGGGGCGAACAGAATCGTCCGAGATGGTCTGGCCAGCGGAAATAAGCCACCCTAATGCCACAATTCCGGCGACATTCCGCTGTTATATGATCCAATTTTTAGCCAGCGAATTCATATTTTACTGTTATTTACAAATATTTAAATTACTTCACGCAACTAATCGCCGACCCGGCCTTAATCTGGTCCCATTTGCTTGCACTGCCACAGTTCTCCCTTAATCGTTCCCTAGTCTTCAGACCCTGACGACTGCCAATCAGAGAGGATTCCCGATGCCAAACGCCGATAGTTCGCAACCGCTGAACATAGATTCAGTATACTCATCCATCCGTTCACACACCTATACCGGTAGTTACGGCGACTACAGAGATTTCAACCACAGGGGTGCGATGGCGCTGGAGGCCGGCACTATATCGCTTGGTTTTTCGATTGATCGGTTGGCAGGAAACTATGCGTTGATATCCAAAGATCAGAACGGCACCAACGCCGGAGACTTTACTGTCTGGATCAAGGATGGGCAGATTGTTGTGTCGATCGAAACCGACAGTGGCACCGAATATATCACCGTGCCGGATGTCATCCTGTCCTCGCACACCACCTATCAGTTCGCCTTCACCTTTGGCGACACCGGGCTGAATATCTGGCTGAACGGCAAATTGGTCGCCTCTGAGCCGGGCATCATCCAGGGTTTGGAAACCAACAAGAATGATCTGGTGATTGGCGGCACCCACGCCTGGAACTCGGACGAAGACGATGCCCATTCGCTGTTTCTGGGTCAAATAAGCGACGTTCAGATGTATGACCAACAGCTGGGCGGCAAAGACATGATCGCCCTTGCCAACGCAGTTGACCCCGGGTTGGGCATGCACGCTCACCACCTTGCCGCAATGGAAGACCTTGCGCCGGTATTTCATCAATTGCACGGCGCCTCGGACACGCTCAAGGATATCCTTGCGGATTATGGCGTGAACCACCACGGCCATATGGGCACCTCTCTGAACATGATTACCCGTGGCAGGGCTGACAACACTGTCAACGGCACTGCCGCAGCTGACGGCATCAATGCCGGGCGCGGCGACGACGTGGTCAAGGGCGCGTTGGGCGATGATGTGCTACAGGGTGGCTATGGCAACGACAGGCTTTGGGGCGGCAATGGCAACGACATCCTTGATGGCGGCCACGGCGAAGACCGCCTGTGGGGCGGGGCTGGCAATGACCTGTTGATCAGCCGGGCCGACGCACGCGAACCTGAAATTTTCTACGACCCGGACCGCAACGAAACGGACCCATTGAGCGAGCTGACCAATGGTCAAGTTTATCCCGATCAACCGATTCCGGGGGATGACGTCCTGACCGGCGGATCTGGTTCGGATGTCTTTTACTTCCAGACGCTTATAAATGCCAAGGAACGTATCATCCGCAAGCATACTCGCGACGATGGTACCATAAACTGGCACGGTGTGGCGGGCGAAAACAACTATCTGCACGACCATTGGGTTGATTATCTGGGCCATGACGTGGTCACCGATTTTTCGCGCAGCGAAGGCGACCGGATTGTGATCGAGGGCCACACCACCGAGATTGGTTCGATCAGGTACGGTGACGCTAATGGCGACGGGGTGATGGACCACTCAATCATCTCGCTTTACTCGGATCAGGGCAATGGCGGTGGTGCGCACAATGACGACCGGCTGGGGACGATCACGGTTTACGGTGATCTGATCACCGAATCGGATATCGAACATACTTCGGCTCCGGCCTATGGCATCGTCAGATCAATCGAAGACCTGCAAGAGGCGGTAACGCCGATTGACGTCGCCCAAAACACTGGCAACATCAGACCGCCGACTGACCTGCCTACGGCCGAGGACCTGGGCCTGCCTAACGGCACCGGCGATCCGGTGTTGGCCACGGCCGGAAGCAATGACTTCTCATCCGATGACCGGGCCGCAATGGTGTTTGATCACTCTAGGGATATTGACCTGACAAAGGGAACCATTGCGTTTTCCTTTAGCCCAACCAGTTTGGGCAGCTATCAGGCGCTGTTTTCCAAAGACGCGTCCGGCTATGGCAATGGCGGGCATATGACCGCCTATGTCCACCCTCTGGGCCACTTGGTGGTGCGCATTCAGGACGGCGACCGTTCATTTTACCTTGAAGTCAAACATGCCATTTCAGTGGGCGGGTCTTACGACTTTGCCCTGTCGTTTGGACCACAAGGCGTCGAACTTTATCTGAATGGTGCGCGGGTGGCTTATGACAAGGATATCAAGGTCGATTGGGACACCAACAAAGAAGCCCTGATCGTTGGTGCCGCTGGCTGGAACAATAGCCCGGGCGAAGTTGACCATATCAACAACCACTTCAACGGCACGATCTCGGACTTTATGGTTTTTGGCTCGCAGCTGGAAAGCGAAGACATCTTTGGGTCGGGCGTGCGGGATGATTATGCCTATTTGAACAGCTTTGCGTCTGACTACAGCTTCTTCTGGAACAACCAGGGTAAGTTGAAAATCTCAAAGGGTCAACAAAGCGTCGTTCTTGATGAGGATGTTGAATTTGTCCAGTTCCGGGATTTCACGGTCCGGGTTGACGACTTTCTGTTTGGTGGAAGGGGCGCCAACCGGATCGACGGTCTGGACGGATCCGACATCATCATTGGCCGCCAAGGTGATGATGATCTGAACGGCCATGACAACAACGACCTGTTGGTCGGTGGTTTTGGCGAGGACAAACTTAGCGGCGGTGATGGCGATGACAAATTGCTGGGCGGGAATCATGACGACCGGCTTTATGGCGGCAATGGCTTTGACGTATTGAAGGGCGGCGACGGTAACGACGTTCTTTACGGCGGTGCCGGACGGGACAAGTTTTATGGCGGGCTTGGAGATGACTATATCTCGGGCAATGAATGGAACGACAAGGGCAAAGCAAAATTTGACAAGGCGTTCTTTGACGGCAAATTTGACGACTTTACCTTTGAAACCCACACCTATTACAACAGCGCGCGAGGTGAAAACGTGACCGAACTGATTGTCACCGACAGCGCCGATGGCGGTAGCGACGGATTTTACGAAGGCAGGGACAGGTTGATTGATATCGACCAACTGGTGTTCGCCGACCAAACTGTGTCTTTTCTCGATCTTCTTTAGGATCGTTCAAATAAAACCAGACCGCGCAGGTGTTATTGACGTTTGCGCGGTTTTTTGAGGATGCGCCCCACATCGCACTAGTGCCACCCTGTGAGGCGGTGGGAAACTCGTATTATCTTCAGTTTGCCTCGGCGACTGTTGTTTGAGCAGACATCACTTCACGCCCTTTGCTAAATCAATATTTGAACTATTGAATTTACACCACCCCCTGCCGCCGCCAATATGGTCGAGGATGATCGGAGACAACATGCGTACACAAGTGGCAATAATCGGCGGCGGGCCTTCCGGACTTTTGCTGTCACAGCTTTTGCATCGCAAAGGCATCGACACAGTGGTTCTGGAACGCAAGACCCGCGATTATGTGCTGGGCCGCATCCGTGCCGGTATTCTTGAGGTCGGCTTTGTTAACCTGATGCAAGAGGCGGGCGTGGCTGATCGGATGAACGCTGAATGCCTGATCCATAAGGGCGTGGTGATCGCCGACGGGGATGAGACGTTTAACATTGATTTCCAGGACTTAACCGGCACCTCGGTGGTGGTTTATGGTCAAACCGAACTGACCCGCGACCTGTACGATGCCCGCGAGGCGATGGACGGCAAGATTATCTTCAACGTCGAAGGCGTGGAAATCCATGGGGCTGACAGTAACACGCCGTATGTTACCTACCACGTGGATGGCGCAGAACAGCGGCTTGACTGCGATTATGTCGCCGGGTGCGATGGCTTTCATGGGGTATCACGCCAGACCATTCCGGCGGATGTGCGGCGCGACTTTGAAAGGGTTTATCCGTTTGGCTGGCTGGGTGTTCTGTCGGACACGCCCCCGGTGCATGATGAGCTGATCTATAGCAGTTCCAAACGCGGGTTTTCTTTGTGTTCAATGCGCAGCGAGGCCCGCAGCCGGTATTACCTTCAGGTGCCGTTGAGTGATCGGCCAGAAGACTGGAGCGACGACGCCTTTTGGCAAGAGTTGAAACGCCGTATCCCCGGCGAGGCGGCCGAGACCCTGATCACCGGCCCGTCGATTGAAAAATCCATCGCGCCGTTGCGGTCGTTTGTCAGCGAACCGATGCGCTGGGGGCGGTTGTTTCTGTGCGGTGACGCGGCCCATATCGTGCCGCCAACCGGGGCCAAGGGGCTGAACACCGCAGCGTCGGATATTCATTACCTTTATCACGCGCTGGTGCAGATGTTTGAGGAACGCAACAGCGAGGGACTCGACCGGTATTCGGAACGCGCCCTGGCCCGGATTTGGAAGGCCGAACGGTTTTCCTGGTGGTTGACCAATCTGCTGCACAGATTCCCGGATCAGGACGGGTTTGATCAACGCATGCAGCGGGCAGAACTGGCCTTTCTGCGCGAAAACCGTCATGCTCAGATGGTGATGGCGCAGAATTATGTGGGGTTGCCGTATTGATGAATAGGGGCTCGAATGAGCATTCGTAGGGTGGGTGAAAACCCACGTTTCGCGCCAGTTTAGGCCGGGCAAACGTGGGTTTTCACCCACCCTACGAGGGTTCGTTCAGGATTTCCTGGCGGTGCTGGTCACGGGTTGGGCTTGGGCCTGGCCGGGATGGCATCTGACCATTGAATCGGGGGGCCGGGGCGGCCTGAAGGATGCCACCCGGCGAGACCCATGTGTTGCGGGCAAGGTTCTGAGGGTGGGCAAGTGCCTCATCCGGGTTCAGGACAGGGGCAACGCAGGCGTCGGTTCCAAGGAAGATTTCGCTCCAATCTGCGCGGGTTTTACTGATGAAGATACCGGTCAAACGATCGGTCAGGACAGGCCAGAGTGCCCGTTGATTTTGCTGCGCAAAATCGGTGTCCTCTGCGAGGCCCAGAAGGTTGAGGAATTCCGCATAGAACTTGGGTTCAAGGCACTGGACGGCCATGAATCCACCATCCGAAGTACGGTAAGACCGGCACCAATGCGGCCCGTCCAAAAGACTGACACCCCGGGTTTCTTCGAACTGGCCCATCTGGCGCATGGTCAGGATCAGATTCATCATATGCGCCGAGCCATCATAGATCGCCGCGTCAACCACACTCCCCTGCCCCGTCGCACGCGCCTTGAGAACCCCCGCCAGCATCCCCACTGCCAGATACATCGCACCGCCGCCGATATCACCCACCAAAGTGGGCGGGGTCAGTGGCGGCTGCCCCGGTTCGGACGCATACCAAAGCGCGCCTGAAAGAGCGATATAGTTAAGGTCGTGCCCGGCTGCATGGGCAAGCGGACCGGTCTGGCCCCAACCCGTCATGCGCCCATAGGTAAGGGCCGGGTTCAGAGAATGGCAGTCGACGGGGCCGATGCCAAGTCGCTCCATCACGCCCGGGCGAAAGCCTTCGATCAATCCGTCGGCGCGCCGGATCAGGCGTTTGAAAATGGCGATATCATCGGCGTCCTTCAGATCCAAAGCAATTGAGCGTTTGCCCCGGTCGATGATCGGTTGTTCGCCCAGCCCCTTGCCGCCTTTACGGTGGACCACGATCACATCCGCGCCCAAATCCGCCAGCAGCATCGCCGCAAACGGGCCGGGGCCAAGGCCTTCAACCTCGATAATGCGCACTCCTCTGAGCATTATCTGCGGCCCTGAAACTGAGCCAGTTCAACACCACCTGACAGCAGGGTTTGTTTGACGGATCCGGCAATGGCGACGGCCTCGGCCGTATCTCCGTGCAGGCAAATTGTGTCAATGGGTGCGGGAATGCGTTTGCCGGACACTGTGATAATTGCGCTTTCCTGAACCATTTCGAGGATGCGCCTACCGGCCAGGTCGGCATCATGAATGACCGCGCCCGACAGGCTGCGATCCACCAGCGTACCGTTGTCATTATAGGCGCGATCAGCAAAAATCTCACCCGCCCAGGCACAACCAAGGTCTATAACCACCTGTTGTTGCGCCGTGGTTGCCTGCACCATGATGATGATATCCGGGTCCACCGACAAGGCCGCCTCATACAGGGTTCGCGCCATATCACCGTCTTCGGCTGACATGTTCGAGATTGCCCCGTGCAGCTTGAAATGCCGCACTTTTCCGCCCAGCCCGTTGGCCATGCCAATAGCCGCGCCCAACTGGTATCGAACCAGGTTTTGCAGCCGCTCTTTCGGCAGGGTCATGCGGCGGCGTCCAAAGTCCTGCAAGTCGGCAAAGCCGGGATGCGCGCCAATGCCGACATTATTGGCCATCGCATTGCGCATGGTTGTGGCCATCACGTCCGGGTCGCCCGCGTGAAAACCGCAGGCGATATTGGCAGAGGTGACGATCTCCAGCAGGGCGGCGTCGTCGCCCATTTTCCAGGGGCCGAAACTTTCGCCCATGTCCGAGTTGAAATCGACTGTGTCAGTCATTCCCGTTTTCCTTTTCATCATGCGCCGAAATGGCCCCGCTGATCAGTTGATAGGACAACAAATCGCCCATATCCGCAACATCGCGGATCAGCGGTTGGCAGGCATTTTTTAACCCTTTCAATGTCATCTCATACCGCGTTTGCGCCGCAAGCGCCTGATCCAACGTAATAAATTCGAAAGTGATTGCCGCCCCGGCAGGGGCTTGTGCCACCAGTCCCAAATCACAAGGGATCACCGTGGCGATGCGGGGATAACCGCCTGTGGTCTGGCATTCGGGCAATAAAACAAACGGCAGGCCGTCGCCGGTCATCTGGATGTCGCCGGGAACAATGACTTCGGAAAGGATGTTGAGTTGCCCGTCTGCGGTGAAGCCACCCCCATTCGACAGCATCTCGACCCCCATCCGATTGGCGCGTGGGCCACGGGTAAACCGCGTGGTCTGAAACCGTTGCAGCACATCCGGCGCAAAAAGGTCGGTCTGAACGCTGGGCACAACCCGCACGGGACCGCCATGAAAGCGATCTGAAGCCGTTAGTCCCAGCCCGGTTATTTCACCCCGGTCAGGGCCGCATTTCAGATGATCACCGGTTTGAATAGTACGGCCAATGCCAGCCAGCAAGTGGGCTGAGCGTGAGCCAAGGAACTCTGGCGCGTCGATGCCGCCGCCAAAATGCAGATAGCCATAAACGCCGGCCCTGGCTGCGCCCAGCAACAAGCGTTGGCCTTTGACCAGGGCGTGACTGGCATTCCAGGCCAACACGGCCCCATCAAGTGTTGCGGCCATCGGTGCGCCGGTCAGGGCGATGCGCATATTGCCCGTTGCTTCAAATTCTCCGCCGGTCCCGGCCATTTCCAGCGCCGCAAATTCCGGGCTTTGGCCCAACAAAGCAGCACCTTCAGCCAATGCCTGACGGTCAGCGGCACCGCCGCGCGACAGGCCCTGTTTCAGGTAACCCGGCCGCCCCATGTCCTGTAATGAGGCGATGGGGCTGACACGATGTACAATAAGTCTGCTCATGGGGCAATCGCGGTGGCGATGGCTCCTCCGGAGCCATCGGTGGCCGCTTCGCGGATTTTCAGAAAATCGGCGTACGAAACCGGTTCAAATACCACCTCATCACCCGGCGTCAGGGGGATCGCGGTCACGCCTTGCGGGCGAAAACAACTGAACGCGGTCTGGCCGACGTGACGCCAGCCGGTCGGGGCCGGGCCAGTGAACAGGACAAACTGGCTGATTGCCTGAACCAGCGCCCCGGCGGGGACTTGTTGCAGCGCTTTCAGGCGAGGAAGATTCCATTCTGCAGCCAAAGGCCC
>DAOUQK010000371.1 GCA_030625695.1 Paracoccaceae bacterium
GCTTCTTCGACCTTCCCCTGTTTCAGCAAGGTCCCCATCAGGGTAAGTTCCAACAAATCACGTTGCGCCCGGCTACCACCAACGCGGGCGTGATCAGCCATAGCCTTGGTCAGGTGAACGGTCGCTTCTGGCCAGTTCTGATTGGCAATGGCAGCAAACGCCTCGCCGAATTCGCGCACAAGGTCGCCGGCCAACCCCGCAGGCTGTGAAATGATCCTTTGCAACGCCTGATTATTGCCCGCCATTGCGTGGGCAAGGGCCGCGTGTACATCGACAAAGGCATTGGCCGTTTTGGGAAAAAACTTTTCGGCGTAGTCACTGATTGACTTCCAACGATGCGCCGGAATGTCTTCGCCAGCAAGAGATGCCCGATAAAGGAATGACGCGGAGTCGGCTAACACACTCAGTGGCGCCCCCAGGGACGCGCCCGGCATCACATCGTGGTCGAAAATCCGCCACATCAGATCGCCGTCGCCCTGTTCCATCGCCCATAACGAAACATGCCAGGACAAATGCCCGTGCAACAAACCCGACCGGTCGTAATTCCCCAACCAATCCTGCAGATAATCAACCCCAGCCTGGGTTTCACCGGATTCATAATAGGTATGCGACCGAACGTGTGCTGCGTGACCATTGCGCGGATTAAGCGCCAGCGACATGTCGATCATTGTCGACGCCTTTTCAAGTTGGCCAACTTCGCACAGGGAAAACGCATGCTGGCTCAGGAGCCACCAATCCTCGCCGTAATGCGGCAAAAGGCCGGCGGTATAGGCCAAAAGTTCCGCCTCGCGCCCAGGTTGGTTGGAAAACCCGATCAGGCCATAAATGCTGGTGCAAAGCTGCGCCACCAATGCGTCGCGCGGATAGTCGGCAACGTGCTCGCGGGTGGCGCGATAGGCGTCCTTAGCCTTGCCTTCGACCAGCAGACGAATCGCGTTGATATGCGACGATTGCTGATTGGTCAGCCCGTCTGTAAGCGCAACCGCCTGTTGCATCGCCTGACCAGCACCAGCCATATCGCCAGAAATCATCCGGGCCCGGGCCAATCCACAATGGCCTTGGGCAAACCCGGGGTCGGCCTTGACCACCTCGTCAAAAGCCCCGACCATTCCGGGGGCCGCCCCCAGCAACATATCCATTGCCTGGACGTATAAGTCCCGTGCGTTTGCCGAATCGGTTGCCAGGAAATTGTCGTATCGGTCTTTCAGCATGGTTTATTCCTTTGTTGCAGCGGCCAGAGTTGTCGCGCGCGCGCACCCCGACCCGGGTCATAATCCGGTGTATTTGGCACTTGAGAAACCTCCCATGTTCCAAACCGCCTTTGGCTGTGCAAGGTATAGCATCACATCGAAGAATACCCGAAACCCGGTACGAAATTTAGAAAAATCTCTGAAAGCCCCAAGGAATCTAAATTGCGCCATCAGGAAAATACCCTGCTGAGTTTTAGTGATGTTGTATACGCTTCCGATCAAGACTTTTTCTTTTGGACACCCGGGCAGGAACATTTCCTTGTGCAACACAGTCATTGAAAGCTATTGAGGTCTAGGCGACTTGTGATCACAAAGGTGATATAATGATCAACCCAAAACCAAAAGAGGTCGTACCAGCGGCGCATGACCGGGTTTACCGCGCGTTGCGAAGCCGGATAATGTACGGTGATATCGCCCCCGGTCAGGCGCTGACCCTGCGCGGGATTGGCCGTGAATTTGGCGTCTCCATGACTCCGGCCCGTGAATCCGTGCGCCGTCTGGTGGCCGAAGGGGCATTGATTCTGTCTACATCGGGCCGTGTCTCGACCCCGGAACTAAGCAATGAAAGGATCGAGGAACTGGCTGTCCTGCGCTCATTGCTAGAGGTCGAACTGGCCAGTCGCGCCTTGCCGCGCGCGCATATTGCCCTGATCGAGCGGTTGCAGATGATAAACGCTTCGGTCAGCGAGGCAGTTCAGAATCGCGACGGTGTCGGCTATATCCGTACCAACCTGGAATTTCACCGCACACTTTATCTGCGCGCCCAGGCGCCGGCGATTCTGGCGATGGCGGAAACGGTCTGGTTGCAATTGGGGCCGACCATGCGCGCGCTTTATGGCCGGTTGCGCCGCACCGAAGCGCCACATTTTCACAAGTTAATCATTGCAGCCCTCAAGGCTGGCGATGAACCGGGGTTGCGTTTGGCCGTGCGTTCGGATGTGACACAGGGATTGCGGCTGCTGACGTCGTGATCCCAAGTCACCCCGGATAGATCACCGGAAACCAATCTTCCCTAAGCCGCTGCCCCTCAACCATCTCATGTCCCGGGTACGGCGGCGATGTTGGTCCCGGCCGGGTTACATAGCGCGCGTCATCCCCCACCAATCGCAAGGAAAACGCCCAGCGGCGGCTGGGGCTGTTGTTGCCCCGCGCCCCATGCAATGTGCGAAAGTCAAACGCCACGGCGTCGCCGGATTTCAGGACGAATTCAACCACCCGCATACCGTCCGCATCCGGGTCAGGCACGGCCATGTACTGGCCTTCGCCAGGAAAGAAATCCGCTTCGGACGCCCAGCGCGTCGGCAAGACCGGTCTGGCCCATTGATGTGATGAGCTACTCCCCAAATGTTGGGCAGGTTCTGTCGGCTGGAACATTGGTCGTAGCCATCATCCGTCTCGTGATTGGCATATAAGCCAAGAAAGAGAGCCGCGCAGAGGTCAGACCTCTGCGCAGCAATTTTTCGGTGATAACACTGAGAAACTTACTTCAACATCAGTAATCTACCACATTCTTTAAAAATCCGTAAACACTCTAATCTTAACTACAGTTGTTTCAGCAACTCTGCAGTTGGCCAGGCATCCGCAGGCATACCCAGCCGCGTCTGTTCGGCCTGAACCGCCAGCCGGGTCCGTGCGCCCAGAATGCCGTCAACTTTACCCACGTCATGTCCACGCGCCTGCAGTTTCTTTTGTAGCTGTTTCATCTGTGATCCGCTTAGTCCCGCATCAGGGTTCCCGGCGTTGTAAACGGCGGAACCTTCCAGCCGGTTGGCAAAATAGGCGGCAGTCAGAACATAGACAAAGCTTTGGTTCCACTCAAAATACACCCTGAAATTCGGGTAGGCGATAAAGGCCGGTCCTTTGCGCCCCTGCGGCAGGATAATCGACGCCTGCAACCCGGAGGCACCAAGAAGCGACCCGTTGCGCGCCTTGACGCCTTGCCT
>DAOUQK010000051.1 GCA_030625695.1 Paracoccaceae bacterium
ATTGATGCTGTGGTGAATTTGGCCGACAGTGGTACCGAAATCAGTGCGACGTCAAGCGTTGCTACCGGTGGTCAACTGTCGGCGCAGGGCCGTATCGGGCTGCAATCGCCTTATGCGACGGATCTCGCATTGGAGGTTGCAAACGTCAAAATCACCGACTCGCAACTGTTTGAAGCCAGTACAAGTGGTACATTGTCACTCGCTGGTGCCGCCCTTGGCAACCTGACCCTCGCAGGGCGGCTGGTGCTGGACGAGACCGAGATTGTGGTGCCCTCGACCGGCATCAGTGGGTATGCCGATATCCCCAAGATAGTTCATTTGAATGAACCGGCTGAAGTGCGCCGTACCCGATCTTTTGCCGGGTTGCTCGACAGCGGCGGTGCTGCGGGGGCTGGCGGTGGCCCGGCTGTCGGGTTGGATGTACAAATCATCGCCGAAAATCGCATTTTCGTACGTGGCCGTGGGCTTGATGCAGAACTGGGTGGGCAATTGCGGCTGATCGGCACGACTGCGGATATTATACCGCAAGGACGGTTCGAACTTATTCGCGGCCGGTTGGATATTCTGGGCAAGCGTTTGGACCTGCAAGAAGGGTCCATGCATCTACAGGGAAACCTGATTCCGACGCTGCGTCTTGTGGCAAGCACCACCATTGACGACGCAGAGCTGTTCGTGATCGTCGAGGGGCCAGCTGACATGCCCGAAATCAGCTTTGTGTCAGAGCCCGAGGCTCCGAGCGACGAGGTTCTGGGGCAGCTGCTGTTCGGGCGTGAGATCAGCACGATTTCGGCGTTCCAGGCGGTGCAACTGGCCTCTGCTGTCGCGACGCTAGCCGGGCGTGGCGGCATCGGCATCGTTGAGCGGCTGCGGCAGACTACCGGGATTGACGATCTCAATCTGACTACAGATGACGAAGGCCGCACATCGCTGCGCCTCGGCAAATACATCAGCGACAACGCCTATACTGAGGTCGAAATCGGCGCTGACGGCCAAAGCCAGATCAATCTCAACCTGGATCTGACGCCGTCATCCAAGTTGCGGGGCCAAGTCGATACAGACGGCAACACCGGGATCGGGTTGTTTTTCGAAAGGGATTACTGATGGGGGCAAATGGTTTGTCAAAAGAGCACATCAACGCCCTGAATTGAGACATACGCAGCCCCTTCAGGCAAAACTCCCCTGACAAAACCACCCCGACGACATGGTGCCCCCATGCCCGTAATAAAGCCACAACCTCTCTCCTTGCTGCGTCGTCACCACCCAGTAATCCCGCACCCCGCTGCGCCAGTTCGGATCGTCCAGCCACCATTCCGGCGCAATCCTCTCCGGGCCTGTTGCCCGCGCCAGATCCCAACTCCGCCCGCGCCAACGAAAACCGGCAGGCATCATTGGATCAACCGGCGCCAGCACCACCTCGGGGGGCCATAACAACATCGGGCGTGAATTTTGTGGTGCCGGCCAGCCCGGCACACATGGCAAAAGCATCGCGCACCGGTTGACCCATCGGCACCCCGGCCGCAGATGCCGCAAGGTTCAGCGACGTGATCACCTGCGCATTGACCTGCTCGGCAACAATTCCCAACGGGCCCTCCAGCACCCCGCGTTTGACACGCATCACCCGTTCGGCCCTAAAACGGGGGAACCAAAGCGAAAGAATGCGGCGGTTGGGCATCGGTTGGGGCCATTCAGAAACTATTTGTTCATTATTTGTTCTATATTCTGAAAGCCTAGCTTGAGTCGAGTCGGGACGGGATGCAGCCCCATGAAAAACCACACGCCGCGGCGGCGCTTTGTGCTTTATGCGGCTTTGATTGCCGTCGGGTTTTTAACCATCGTCATGACCACGGCTAGCCTGGCCCAGAACGGCGTGACCAACTACGGCGTGCTTACACGCATGGCCACCATGGGCATCGCCAAAACCGCCATTGGAACCCTGACGGATATGGTCGCCGGACGGGTGCGATTTGATCGCAGAGTGGCCCGTGCAGCCCGTAAGAATTTAGTCCGGGCCACCCGCGACATACCCAAGGTATTCAAGCAACCGCATGGTGACCGGCTTAGCCGGGCAAAGACGGATATCTGGCTTAGTTGGGCTGATTTTGAAACCCGCGCTGAAACGGCGAAACGGGCCGCCAAACGGATACGGATTGGTCGGTTGATATCCCTGCAACGGACCCTGCCGAATATGCTTAGCGCCTGTCTGAACTGCCATCAGACCTATCGCAAACCCGGATTGAATCGGCCACAGGAAAACTGACTGCAAAATTGACGTCGATTGCCAATTGCAGAGTTGAAAAACCCCGGGCGTTGGCGCAGGGTCCATCCAAACAGATATAGGAGGAAACACCACATGCGCACCCGCGCCGCAGTTGCCGTTCAAGCCGGCAAACCACTTGAGATTATGGACGTAAACCTTGACGGGCCCCGCGCCGGAGAGGTTTTGGTCGAGATCAAGGCAACCGGCATCTGCCATACCGATCAATTCACCCTGTCGGGGGCCGATCCCGAAGGGTTGTTCCCGGCCATTCTGGGCCATGAAGGGGCCGGCGTGATTATGGAAGTCGGGGAAGGAGTGAAAAGCCTGAAAGTGGGCGATCACGTGATCCCGCTTTATACGCCCGAATGTCGCGAATGCGACTATTGTCTGAACCCCAAGACCAACCTGTGCCAGTCGATTCGCGAGACGCAGGGTCAGGGGCTGATGCCCGATGGCTCCAGCCGGTTTTCGATGCTCGATGGCACGCCGATCCTGCATTACATGGGCTGTTCGACCTTTGCCAACCACACCGTAATGCCCGAGATTGCGCTGGCGAAAATCCGCAAAGATGCGCCGTTTGACAAGGTTTGCTACATCGGTTGCGGCGTCACCACCGGCATTGGTGCTGTCATCAACACCGCCAAGGTCGAGATTGGCAGCCGGGCGATTGTGTTTGGCCTGGGCGGCATTGGTCTGAACGTGGTTCAGGGCCTGCGACTGGCCGGTGCCGACCAGATTGTCGGCGTTGATATCAATCCCGCTCGGGTTGAGATGGCAACAAAGTTCGGCATGACCGATTTCGTCAATCCAACCGAGGTCGAGGGCGATCTGGTGCCGTATCTGGTCAACCTGACCAAAGGTGGCGCGGATTACACCTTTGATGCCACCGGTAACGTCAGCGTCATGCGCACCGCCCTCGAGGCGGCGCACAAGGGTTGGGGCGAAAGCATCATTATCGGCGTGGCACCAGCAGGGGCCGAGATCAGCACACGGCCATTCCAATTGGTAACGGGTCGAAGCTGGCGTGGGACGGCATTTGGCGGCGCAAGCGGGCGTACGGATGTGCCCAAGATTGTCGACTGGTATATGGACGGCAAGATCGAGATTGACCCGATGATCACCCATACGATGGGCCTGGAAGACATCAACAAAGGGTTTGACCTTATGCATGCCGGCGAAAGCATCCGAAGCGTGGTGGTGTACTAAGTGCCACGCGACATCCCACTTCTTGCTGTTCTGATTGACGCCGACAACACCTCGCCCAAATACACCAAAGCGATCTTTGATGAGATCGCCACCTTGGGTGAGGCCTCGGTACGCCGGTGCTATGGTGATTTCTCCAGCCAGCAAATGGTCGGCTGGAACAAGGTGCAGGCCGAATTCGGATTGGTGCCGCATCATCAGCCGGCCAATACGGTGGGCAAGAACGCCAGCGATATCGCGCTGGTGATCGACGCCATGGACCTGCTGCATTCGGGTCGGTTCGACGGGTTTGTGCTGGTGTCTTCGGACAGTGATTTCACCAGACTGGCCAGCCGGGTCCGCGAACAGGGTCTGGACGTTTACGGCATGGGACAGATGAAAACTCCCGAGGCGTTTCGCAAGGCCTGTAAACGGTTCATCTTTCTGGAAAACCTCGATGGAGGGATGGATTCAACGGAAGTGCCAAGCAGCAAACCACCGGCGAAAAAGTCACTGAATCAGGCGCGTGACATGATTCTCAAGGCCATGGACGCCATTGACCAAGAGGACGATTGGTATGCCCTTGGTCCCTTGGGCCAATTTATCACCGCCGCCAATCCGGATTTCGACACGCGCAGCTATGGCAAGCGTAAGCTCTCTGATCTGGTGGCATCACTGAAAGTTCTGGAAACAAAACGCGGCGACAGCAATCAAATCCTTGTGCGCCGCATAGATTAAGGCTCGCCCCTAAACCACCGTAAACTGCCCCATCATCCCGGCGTCTTCATGCTCCAGGATATGGCAATGGTACATGTATGGCGTGTCGGGATCACTGTAATGGTCAAACCGGATCAGAATGCGCACCCGTTCTTCCGGATTGACCAGAACCGTGTCTTTCAGCCCTTGCTCTCCGGCCGCCGGGGCCTGCCCGTTCCGGTCGAGAATACGGAACTGGGTGTTGTGGATATGAAACGGATGCGGCATCGGGCTGGCGTTGGACACCTCCCAAATCTCATCCACACCTTTTTCGACAACTTCATTGATCCGGCTCATTTTCATCGACTCGCCGTTGATGCGGAATTCGGCGAATGGCCCCCTACCCGACATCTGCAATTCGAACTTGCGGACTTTGCTGACCCCCTGCACCGAAGCGGTCGGCAATTCCACCAATGTGGCAGGTAATTGCGGCGACGCCGCCAACGTGCCACCGGGGCGCAGTTCAAGGAAATCAAAGGCCGGGCTGCCACCGCCCCTCATCATGCCACCACCACCGCCGGCAGAGGCGACGCTTTGCAGCATCACAGATCCAGAGTCCGACATATCAACCACAATCTCGGCCCGCTCACCCGGGGCCAGTCGCAGCGCGCGCATTGGCGCAGGCGCGCTTAGCAGCCCGCCATCAGAGCCTATCTGATCAAACGAACGGCCATCGCTGAAGGCCAGCGTATAGATACTGCCGTTAGAGCCATTCAAAAGGCGCAGGCGGACAAGGCGGGTCGTCACTTCAAAATACGGCCACACGGTGCCGTTAATCAATGGGACATTGCCGGTCATTCCCATCATCCGCGAATGCATCGAAGGTTCGTATGGCATTTGACCAGACTCGGTGAACCAACGATCCATAAGCACAACCGGAATATCATCGACGCCATAAGTCGATGGCAGATCAAGCGCCGTGGACTCATCGTCGTCAATCCGGATAAGCCCGGCCAGCCCGGCCCAAACCTGAGGAGCGGTTTTGTGCAGCTGGTGCGAATGATACCACATCGTTGATGCCTTGTTGACCACCTTGAACTCTGGCGACCACGTGGCACCTGGTTCGATTTCCTGATGTGGGCCGCCATCCGAAATGGCTGGCAGGGTAAATCCATGCCAGTGCAGCGTGGTGTTTTCATGCAAATTGTTGGTGACATTCATCCGCACCGTGTCACCGGCAGACATCCGCAGGGTCGGCCCAAGGAACGTGCCATTGATGCCCATCGTTTTGGTGTTCAGATCATCGAAAAACCCCATCGTCCCGGCCTGCATGTCAAGGTCGAACACCCGCACGCCATCCAACATCCGCCCCGTTTCCAAAGTTGGGATTTGCAACGGCTTTGGATTGGTCACAAGGGCTGCATTTGCCGCTTGTGGTGCGGCGAAAATCCCACCTGCTGCGACAACAGAAAAAGTGGCGGCACTGGATTTCAGCATATCCCGGCGCGAAGGATTATCAATTTTCATAGGTGCATTCCATATTTAAAAATCAGCGGATTTTGAATGATATGACTTCCAAGACTTCTAATCCGCGCGCAAAGTTGATCCAAGCCCCCTGCGACAATCGGCAACCCGTACCACAGTCAGGCGCCAAACCGCGCCATGAACGTATCAACGGCGTGTTGCACCACCTCGTCAATCTCCTGCTCGGTAAAGCTGTCCTGAATGCCAAATACGGCCCGTGTCCAAAGCTTGACCTTGCACAATTCGCCAAACTGCTCTGCTGCCATCTCAACATCGTCGATAATCAACTCACCCCGGGCCACGGCATCGACGAAATACTCGCTAATCCGCTGGCGTCCCATTTCCGGCCCGGCGGCGTAAAATGCCTGACCCAGTTCGGGAAACCGGTCCTTTTCCGCCACACAAATGCGAAAACACTGCATGGAAAAGTCGGACAACAAAAACCGCACCAACTGAGATGCGGCGATCCACAGCACCTCTCGCGGGGGCCTGCCTTCGCCGATCAGTTCCAGTGCGCGGTCGGCCATCAACGTGCATTCCGTGTTGGCGACTTCCATGAACAATTGCCGCTTGTCCGGGAAATAACTGTAAAGAGTCGCCTTGGACACGCCCGCCACCCGGGCAATGTCATCGACGCTGGCGCCTTCAAAGCCGTCCGACATGAACACCTGCCGGGCACCGTCAAGCACCTGTTCAAACTTGCGGCCCGTGCGCGTGATTGTCGTGGCGTCGCCCATTGTCTCTCCCAAGAGTTCTGATCAACCAAATATAAACTGATCAGTTCACATTAGACAACCAAGATGTAATCCGCTTGCCGACACTGGCGCTTTCATAGATATTAGACCATTCTAATTAAGGGCGCCGCATGAACTTCCTCAAACACCGCAAACAGTTTCGCGACCTCAGCGAGCAGCAGATCATCGCATTGGCCATTTCCTCGGAAGAGGATGACGCGCGTATCTATCGCGGCTATGCCGAGGCCCTGCGCGCCGATTATCCTGATAGCGCCGGAACATTCGAAGCCATGGCCGCCGAAGAAGATGAGCACCGCAGATTGCTGATCGACCTGCACGTATCGCGCTTTGGCCCGACAATTCCGCTGATCCGGCGCGAACATGTGGCGGGGTATTACGCCCGCCGCCCGGTCTGGCTGATTGAGAACCTTGGGCTGGACCGGATCCGCCAAGAGGCCGAACTGATGGAATATGACGCCGAGAGATTTTACCTCGCGGCCGCCGCACGCAGTTCTGACGCGGCCACCCGCAAACTGTTGGGTGATCTGGCCGCAGCAGAGGCCGGACACCAAAACACTGCCGCCGACCTGTCGGATGCTTTAAAGGATGGCGGGGCTCTGACCAGTGAAAACGAAGTGGAGCAGCGTCAATTCATCCTGACCTGGGTTCAACCGGGGCTGGCCGGGTTGATGGATGGGTCTGTATCCACTCTGGCACCGATATTTGCCACCGCGTTTGCTACGCAAGACACCTGGACCACCTTCCTTGTCGGCATCGCCGCCTCTGTGGGTGCCGGCATTTCCATGGGCTTTACCGAGGCGGCGTCGGATGACGGCGAACTCTCCGGGCGCGGCTCGCCGATGAAACGCGGAATTGCCTCGGGGGTAATGACCACTGTTGGCGGGCTGGGCCATGCCCTGCCTTATCTGATCCCGGATTTCTGGACGGCGACCGTGATCGCCTTTGTTGTTGTGTTTTTCGAACTTTGGGCGATCGCCTGGATTCAGAACAAATACATGCAAACGCCATTTTTTCGCGCCGCGTTTCAGGTGGTTCTGGGCGGCGCCTTGGTTTTGGCGGCCGGTATCCTGATCGGCAGCGGTTAGAGGCGCTTGCAGGGTCTGCCTGTAACCGCTAAGCCATTGCAATGATCGAAATTTTCATCCGGGTATTGCCGTTCTTTGCACTAATTGGGCTGGGTTATGGCGCTGGGCGGTCCGGCTTTTTCACCCATGAGGCCACCGCCTGGCTGACCAAATTCGTGTTCTACTTTGCCCTTTCGGCAATGATATTCCGCTTTGCCGCGACTTTGCCGTTGGAGCAGGTATTCAACGCCCGTCTGATCGCCGGTTACCTTTGGGGAACGGCATTTGTCTATGGCATCGCCACCATTGTCGGGTTCATTCGCAAACTCGACGTGCCAACAGCTGCAATCGAGGCGCAGTGTGCTGCGATCGGCAATGTCGGCTTTCTTGGCCTGCCGATGTTCGCAGTCCTGTTCGGACAGGCCGCAATCGGCGTCGTAATGTTGGTTCTGGCCACCGATCTGATTGTATTCTCCGGGCTGATAGTCATCCTGATCAACGGCGGTCGGGGCGAACAAATCTCTCTGGGCATGCTGAAAACAATTGCCCTTGGTCTGCTGCGCAACCCGATGATTGTCTCAATCCTGCTGGGGCTGACGTGGTCTGCCCTGTCGCTGCCAATCCCCGGCCCATTCGACGACTTCCTGGTGCTTCTCGGCGGGGCGGCGACGCCGGGCGCGCTGTTTGCCATCGGTGCTTCTCTGGCTCGAAAATCCGGCGAACGGATATACATCGCCGGCTGGCTCAGCTTTTGCAAACTGGTGTTGCATCCGGTCTTTGTCGCCATCGGCGTGCTGTTCCTGTTCCCCATCGACACATTTTCCGCCACCGTTGTCATATCTGCCGCCGCCCTACCGGTGGCCGGCAACGTCTTCATGTTGGCGCAACACTATAACATCGCCGTCCAACGTGTGTCCGCAGCCATTTTGATATCTACCGTGATCAGCATTGTATCCGTCCCACTGATCATTGCTCTCCTAAGCTCCTCCTGAGCTTCATCTTGCTAAATAAACTCCCCCCGGAGGGTCCCGCACTAGACGCGCACACAAACCCCCGCTAGCGATACCCGAACCCAACAACAAAGGTGCCCCAAATGGAAACCCTCTCGGAAAACAAATGTTTTGGCGGCGTTCAGGGCGTCTACACCCACAAATCAACCGCCTGCAATTGCGACATGACCTTCGGTCTGTTCCAACCACAAGAGGCAAAAGACGGTCCTGTCCCGGTCCTGTGGTTCCTGTCCGGCCTGACCTGCACCCACGAAAACGCCATGGTCAAGGCCGGCGCACAGACCTGGGCCGCAGAACAAGGCATTGCGCTAGTGTTTCCTGACACATCGCCACGCGGAGAAGATGTGGCAGATGACGATGACTATGACCTCGGCAAAGGTGCTGGTTTCTACGTAAACGCCACGCAATCCCCCTGGGCACCGCATTTCACAATGTGGGATTATGTGGCCATGGAATTGCCCGCCTTGCTGGGCGAAAACTTTGCCATCGACCTTGACCGCCAATCCATCACTGGTCATTCCATGGGAGGCCACGGCGCGCTAACGCTGGCGATGAACCTGCCCGGCAACTACCGCTCGGTCTCGGCCTTCGCACCAATCTGCAACCCGACAGCTACCGATTGGGGTCGCAAACAGCTTAGTGCCTATCTGGGCGCCGATGAAAGTAAATGGGCCAAACACGACGCCACTCTGATGATGGCCAAATCCGGCTTTGACGGACCGATCCTGATCGACACGGGTACTGACGATCAGTTCATGGATTTCCTGCGCCCCGAAGCCCTGAGTGCCGCTATCGCCAAACGCCGCCAACAGGCGGTGATCCGGTTGCAACCGGGCTATGACCACAGTTATTTCTTCATCTCCAGCTTTATCGAGGACCATGTGACCTTTCACGCCGAAGCGCTCTGGACGTGAGCAAGCTCTACATCGACGCCGATGCCTGCCCGGTTAAGCCCGAGGCCGAACGAGTGGCGACGCGGCACAAGATGCCAATGCTGGTGGTCTCAAATGGCGGATTGCGCCCATCGCAGAACCCACTGGTGGAAACGGTCATTGTCTCGCAAGGCGCGGATGAGGCAGACATGTGGATCGCCGACCGCTGCGGCCCCGGTGACGTGGTTGTCACCGGCGACATTCCCCTGGCGGCCAAATGCATCGCCACTGGCGCGCGGGTGCTGCGCCACAACGGCGATGCCTTCAGCAAGGCCAATATCGGCCAACAACTGGCAATGCGCGATTTGATGGCGGATGTGCGCGCCGCCAACCCATTGGGTGCAGGTGGTGGTGGCAAGCCCTTTACAAAGGCCGACCGCTCGCGTTTCCTTGATGCGTTAGAGCGTGAAATAAGGGCAGCGCTCAAATCCGGGCAGAGCACCCTGAGAGGTTAGAAAATGCAGCCAAAGGCAGTCGTATTTGATATCGGCAACGTGCTGCTGGAATGGCACCCCGAGCCGTTTTTCGACCGCGTAATCGGCCCCGAACGGCGCAAGGCGCTGTTTGCGGCGGTTGATCTTTACACCATGAACGATGCTGTTGATCTGGGCGGTCATTTTCAGGACACGGTTTATGCTTTGGCTGATCAGCACCCCGATTGGCGTGATGAAATCTGTATGTGGCATGATCGCTGGATCGAAATGGCCGCCCCCGGCATTCCTCATTCTGCCCGGTTATTGAAGGCGTTGAAAACCAAAGGCGTGCCGGTCTTTTCACTCACTAACTTTGGCATCCAAAGCCTGGAGTTGGCGCGGCGGCACTATCCCATCCTGTCTGAATTTGACCGTGAATATGTGTCTGGCCACCTTCAGGTGATCAAGCCCGATCCGTCCTTTTATGAAATGCTTGAACGCGATTGCGGCGTCGCACCCGAGGCGCTTATTTTCACCGATGACAGACCCGAAAACATCGACGCCGCTGTTGCCCGTGGCTGGCAGGTGCATTTGTTCGAAGGTCCACAAGGCTGGGCTGACAGATTGGTGGAAACCGGCCTGCTAACCCCCGAGGAGTCCGCATGAACATTCCACATATTCCGTTCGACCAAGGCAATGCGCTGATGGACTGGCACGAGTTGACGCAAGCTTTGGCACAAGGTCACAATCGACCCAAGGCCGAGATTGGCGATACTTTCCTTTATCGCGGCTCCGACACGCTTTTGTCTCGTGCAGCCTGGATCGACGGGCTGGGCATGGCCGTCAAAACGGCAACGATTTTCCCCGAAAATCCCGGGCAGGGCCAGCCGATGATCAACGGCGCGGTCTGTCTTTATTCCGACCAGACCGGCACCCTGGTTGCGCTGATCGACTTTCATCTGGTCACCAAATGGAAAACCGCCGGTGACAGTCTTTTGGCCGCCCAGCGTCTGGCCAACCCCGACGCCCGCGATATCCTGATTGTTGGTGCCGGCACCGTTGGCCTGTCATTGATCGAGGCGTTTAGTGCGGGCTATCCACAGGCAAAAATTCACCTTTGGAACCGGACAATCGCCAAGGCCGAACAACTTGCCGCCAAACTGCCCAATGTCACCGTTGCACCTGATTTGGAAACCGCCGTGCGCCACGCCGACATTGTGGTCAGTGCGACCATGTCCACTGACCCTTTTATCCGCGGAGACTGGCTGTCGCCCGGACAGCACATCAACCTGATCGGTGCCTATCGCCCTGACATGCGCGAGGCGGACGATACTGCCCTTACCCGTTCGCGCATTTACGTTGACAGCTTTGACACGACGATTGAGCATATAGGGGAGTTGAAAATCCCGATCTCAGCGGGGGTGATAGGCAAGGACGACGTGATCGCTGATTTCTATCAATTGTCCAGTTTCAACCGCTGGAACGCGCAGGATATCACCCTGTTCAAAAATGGTGGCGGCGCGCATCTGGACCTGATGACAAGCCGTTATATTCTGGACAAATGGCAAGCCGCAGAATGATCTATCTGGCGATATTGCTCCTTGCCGTTGTCGCCTTGCCCTATGCCGCCGAAGCGCGCCGCAAACCGATGGATGCCTCAGCCCGGGCCGGCGCGATCGGGACGTTTGTCACTTTGTCCCAAGGGACCACCTATTACGAATGGCTTGGGCCGACACGGGGACCGGTGGCGGTCTGTGTGCACGGTCTGACCACACCGTCTTTTGTCTGGCGCGGGCTGGCGCGGGGCTTGGCACGGATTGGTTATCAGGTGTTGATCTATGATCTTTATGGCCGGGGATACTCCGACCGGATACCGGGGCATCAGGATCAGGCGTTCTTCCTGAGGCAATTGAACGACTTACTGGATGATCAACAAGTCGCTGGTGACATCACCCTGTTAGGCTATTCCATGGGCGGGGCGATTGCCACGGCTTTTACCGCGACACACCCGGACAAGGTCCGCCAACTTATCCTGCTGGCTTCGGCCGGCATGGGCGTTGGCACCAACCGCATGACCCGCTTCATCGCCCGGACGCCAGTGATTGGCGATTGGTTGATGCTTGCCCTGTTTGCGCGGACCCACCGCAAAGGCTGTGAATCCGAGCGTCGCCTGCCCAGTTCGGTTGAACATATCATCGATCTGCAACTGAACGAGTTGCGCTATAAAGGCTTTGTTCCCGCGGTATTGGCCAGTATTCGCGGCATTCTTGCAAACTCCCTAACCGACGAACACAAGGCCATCCACCGCGCAGGGGTCCCCGTTCTGGCCGTGTGGGGCGGCGATGATGCATTGATACCGCTGACCGCCATGGGAAAGCTAACAGAATGGAGCCGGAATGCACGCCAGGATGTGATCAACGGGGCCGGTCATGGGCTGACCTATACGCATACCGACGCGGTTCTGGCGTCGATTTCCGAGGCGTTACAGGACGGGCTGAACTGACCCTTATGCGGGGGCGACCAAAGACCGTTCCCTGATCGGCAAATGTACAATTGCACTGAACGCGCCGACGCCGACGCCGATCCACCAAACAAGCGTGTAATCGCCATAGACGTCATACATCCGACCGCCAAGCCAGACACCCAGAAAGCTGCCCAATTGGTGCGAAAAGAAGACAAACCCATACAATGTGCCCATATATCGCAACCCGTAAATCTGCGCGACCAACCCCGAGGTAAGCGGCACAGTTGCCAGCCACAGGCTGCCCATCAGTACCGAAAACAGGATTACCGTGGTGGGTGTGATCGGGAACAGGATGAACATTGCCGCCAGAAAAGTCCGCGCCGTATATATCCCCGCCAACAGGTACTTTTTCGAATACCGCTTGCCAGCCCAGCCCGCCAACAATGTGCCGCCGATATTGGCCGCCCCGATCAGCGAAATGGCAATCGCGCCCAGCGCCGAGGTGGATGAAATACCCATATTATCCAGCATCCCTCCAGCCTGAATTGGCCCGCACATCTCGGTTATCAGGGCCGGGAAATGCGCGGTGATAAAGGCCAGCTGATAACCGCAACTGAAGAACCCGAGGAAAATCATCGTGAAAGACGGGTCTTTGAACGCTATCTTCAGAACCTGCCCCATCGACGCATCTGCGTCATCATAGTTGGCCAGTTGTGGCGAACGCATGAATGGCAGGGTCGCCAATGTGGCAATAATCACCCCGGCAAAGATCACAAATGTGGTCTGCCAGCTCACCATGCTTAGCATCCAGACCGCAAACGGCGGCCCGATCATCTGCCCCATGCTGCCTGCCGCCGTGGCAATCGCCATCGCCATCGAGCGATGTTCATCCGACGCCGCCCGGCCAACCACCGCCAGAATAACGCCAAACCCGGTGCCTGCGACACCAAAACCGACCAGCCAGTTATACATCTGATGCCCTTCCGGTGTCACCGCAGTGGATGACAACACCAATCCGGCGGCATAGATGATCGCGCCCAGGATGATCGCCTTACGCTCACCAATCTTCTCGGCCATCGCCCCGAAAATCGGCTGACCAATACCCCAGGCGATGTTCTGAATGGCAATGGCCAGTGAAAATTCGGACCGAAGCCAGCCGAATTCGGCGGCAATCGGGATCTGGAACACACCAAACGAGGCACGAATGGCAAAGCTCATCGTGATGATGATGCACGATACAATCAAAACGGGCGTCACAAGCGACGGTTTTCGGTCCATGGGATTCTTCTCCGGCCTCAGAAGGGCGAGATTACGGAACCTGCCTCAGAGGTCAAATCAGAATATATGTGGTATCGGACAACCAACGGTGATGTGGTTATGAAAAATTAACTTGAGTGCCGATAAATCACGTTGGTAAAACTGTTTCCTGCGGCAATCGACTCCTGACTGCGGCCACGATATTTCATGGATATGACCCTGCACTTGACCGATCATTACCAGTCCCTTGTTCGCCAAGGCACATTGCAGCCGGACGAGGCGCAGATCGCAATGTTGCCCGACTTAGAACGCATCGCCATGGCTCTGAGCATTCCCGTCAAACGCGGCCTGTTTCGCAAGCCACCCGAGCCGCCCAAGGGTCTTTACCTATGGGGCGGCGTTGGCAGCGGCAAATCGATGCTGATGGACCTGTTTGTCGACACTCTCACGGGAATCCCGGTCAGGCGCGTGCATTTTCACGCCTTCATGCAGGAAATGCACGGGGGCATGCACGCCGCACGTCAGCAGGGCGTCGAAGATGTGATTGCGCCCGTTGCGGGTTCGGTCGCCGACAACATCCGCCTGCTGGCGTTTGATGAGATGCAGATCACCGACATCACCGATGCGATGATCGTCGGGCGTTTGTTCGAGGCGCTGTTCAAGGCCGGTGTGGTGATTGTTGCCACCTCAAACAGGGTGCCGGACGACCTCTATAAAGATGGGTTGAACCGGCAACTTTTCCTGCCGTTCATCGACCTGATCAAAGCGCGCATGCAGGTCCGAGAGCTGATCAGCCCGACGGACTACCGCCAGAACCGCTTGCAGGGCACACCAGTCTATTTCAC
>DAOUQK010000079.1 GCA_030625695.1 Paracoccaceae bacterium
CGGCAAGCGACGTCGCCTGAGGTGAAGGAGCTGCGATCCGAGGCGACGGCACTGAAGGAATGCGTCGCCGATCTGACGCTTGAAAACCGTCTGCTCAAAAAAAGCATGACAGGGGCTGGGGAGTTCGAGGAATGAGATATCCTGCTTCTGAGAAACTGGAGATCATCCGCACTGTTGAGGGGTCCCATCTGCTTGCGAAGCAGACCCTCGACATGCTGGGCATTCCCCGCACCACATTTTATCGCTGGTACGACCGTTACGTCGAAGGTGGGCTTGATGCCCTGGCGGATTGCTCGCCTTGCCCAAGGTCTGTCTGGAACCGTATTCCACAGGATCGGCGGGATGATCTGATCGAGTTCGCACTGGAACATGAGGCGCTGACGACCCGGGAACTGGCGGTCAAATACACTGACGAGAAGCGGTATTTTATCTCTGAATCATCGGCTTACCGGTTCCTGAAGGAAGCTGATCTGATCACGGCACCAGACTACGTCGTGATCAAGGCCGCCGACGAGTTCACGGACAAAACCACCGCCATCAACGAGATGTGGCAGACCGACTTCACCTACTTCAAGATCATTGGCTGGGGCTGGTTTTATCTCAGCACGATCCTGGATGATTACAGTCGCTACATCATTGGCTGGAAGCTCTGCACCAACATGCGGGCCGAGGACGTGACGGCGACAATTGAGTTGGCACTGGCGGCGTCAGGGTGCGACCATGCCGTCGTTCGCCACATGCCACGCCTGCTGAGCGACAATGGTTCCTGTTACATCTCCGGTGATTTGGCCGAATGGCTGGAGGATCACAAGATGGATCACGTTCGCGGAGCACCGTTCCATCCGCAGACCCAAGGCAAAATCGAGCGCTGGCATCAAACAATGAAGAACCGGGTTCTGCTGGAAAACTACTATCTGCCCGGCGATCTTGAGCGTCAGATCGGGGCTTTCGTCGATTACTACAATAACGAGCGATACCACGAGAGCCTGAACAACGTGACACCGGCAGACGTCTATTTTGGGCGTGACAAAGCCATCATCAGAGAAAGGAAAAAGATCAAGAAACTGACAATCCAACAACGCCGCTTGCAACATCAAAAACAGGCTGCATAATCAATCACGCAAACGAACCAGAGCCTCCAAAGCTCAAACCACTCTGATGTTCCATTTTATATGACGACGGACAGTTCTGGTCACTGACAATCTACGACACAGACACAAGGGTACTTCTGGACAATCGCGGCCTTGAATCCGGCAGCGACGTAACCGTGGATAGCCTTGGGCACAAACCGCACAAGAACGACGACGGTATGTTTGTCGTGATGCTGGGACCGGATGCTGCACCCGAGGGCTGGGAGGGTAACTATGTCCGAACGCTTCCGGATCGTGGCTGGTTCCCATACATTCGGGCATATGGGGCCAAGCTTGAATTTTTTGACGGTACTTACACCCTGCCTGACCTCCATCGAGTAGAAAACTTCGACAAGTGGACCCAGTAGACTGACTGACAAGCGGCAGTTCCTCCACCCAGGTCGAACTGCCGCTTGGGCGGTCGAAATGCTAACGCATATCAAAAATCACATGAACCAATATCAATGATATCCGATCGCAGTCAGCAATGGGTCAACGTGGCATGAGTTCGGATGTAATTGACGAAAATATGAGGGAGAACAAACCATGAGTGGTCTGGATATATTTGCCTGGATTGTGCTGATCGTACTGATCGCTACAGTTTTGGTTGGGTTCATCGTTCTGGCGATGCTGCCGGGCAAGATCGCCAAACAGCGCGGGCATCCGCAAGTCGAAGCGATCAATGTGGCCGGATGGCTGGGGGCACTTGCAATGGGCGTTTTTTGGCCACTGGCTCTGGTCTGGGCCTTTACCCGGTCGCCGTTATCGGCACCTGCACCCGCCGGGGTCGCAGATAAGGAGTTGGACAAATGATCGTCTTTCTGACGCTCGTTTATGTCGCACTGCTGTTTGTGCTGATCAAACTCAAGGTGCTGCCGAACACCAAGATGACCTGGCTTTCGACAAGCGTCTGGATGGTGGTGCTGTTCATCTTCCTGTTCATCCCGATGCAATGGGGTGCGCCTGCGGGCCCAGCCCGGGTGCTGACCCGCGCCATTCAGATAATCCCGAATGTAAATGGTCAGGTGGTCCAGATTACCGCGCGTGCGAATGTACCGCTGGAAAAGGGTGATCTCCTTTTCAGGATTGATCCGGAGCCTTTCGAAATCGCCGTGGAACTGGCCGAGGCGTCGCTGGTCCGCGTCAATGCGCAGGCGCTTCAGGACAAGGATGCGCTGACCAATGCCGAGGCGCAGCTGAGGCAGATGGAGGCGGCGCAGACGCTGGCCCAGTCTCTCTATGATGATGATGCAAAGCTGGTTCAGAGCGGCACCATATCCGTGAACCGGCTGGAAAGACGCGAGGCTGATCTTGACCGGGCCAACGGTGCGGTCGATCAGGCCAAAGCGGGGGTGTCGCAGGCGCTGACCGAATTGGGGGCCGTGACCGGAGGCGGTGTGGTGGCCAAGGTGGCCGAGGCGCAGGCAAAGCTCGATCAGGCCAGATGGAACCTCGAACAGACCGAAGTGCGCACACCGACAGGCGGGTTTGTCACCAATCTGGCGCTGGCCGTGGGGCAGCGGGTCACGAGCTTGCCGTTTAAGCCTGCGATGTTGTTCATCGATACATCCGACAAGTCCTTGGTTGCAGAGATTCACCAGATTTATCTGCGCTATGTGCAGCCCGGACAACTGGTCGAAATTGCCTTCAAGACGAAACCCGGAGAACTGGTAACCGGCAAGGTGCTTACCATCATCGGCATGACGTCGCAGGGTCAGGCGATAGTGTCGGGAACCATGCTCACCACCGGGAGCATTCGGGCCGAGCCGTTCTTTGTTCGTATCGCGTTGGACGACACGGCGGATTCGGATCTGCTTTTCCCCGGCGCGGTGGGCACGGCAACGATCTATACCGACAGCGTTGCGTCAACCCACGTCATCCGCAAAGTGATGATCCGCATGGAGAGCATTGTGAACTACCTCAACCCGGCGTTTTGATCGGTCGGGTTGTCCGACAAGGAAAAGGTCCATTCCGGAACGGAAAGCCTGACATGGGTCCTTCCCGCCGTGACCGCAGAAGTCCTCAGGCTTCAGGCCCGCCTGAAAAAAGAACCCCCGGTGCCCTTCCCGGCACCTGACGGTGGGATGCCCGGACAATGACACGAAAGGAAAATACAATGACATATACAAATTTTCGCTTCGGTCCGCGAAAACTTTTGCTCGGTATCCTGACGACCGCCGCATTGTTGCTGCCTTTGTCGCTCCACGCCCAATCTGACGCGGCATCTGACGCAGCGCAAGCCAACAACCCTCTGGCGGATATCACGGCTTTCAATATCCAGAACTATTATATCGGTGAGTTTACCGGTCCCAGAGATGCGACTGGCAACCAGTTTGTACTGCGCTATGCCAAACCGGTTTCCATTGGCGATACGAAATGGCTGATCCGGGCGTCCCTGCCATATAACTCATTCCCGGCCGGGCCGGGCGGACAAAAGGTCAGCGGGATTGGCGATCTCGATATTTTCGCAGCTTATCAGTTCGATATAGGCAAACCCGGAGTCAACTTTGCCGTTGGCCCGCAGGTGGTTGCGCCGACCGCCACGGACGACCGGCTGGGATTTGACCAGTGGCAACTGGGTCTGGCCAACGTTTATTTCAACGCCACATCACCCGTGATCCAGTATGGCTATCTGTTGATTTGGCGCGGTGGCGTTGGCGACACGCATGGCCGGACCCGTGTCAATCTGGGCGCATTCCAGCCGTTTGTCTTTTATCAGTTGGGCAAGGGATATTACACCGGTACTGCCCCGATCTGGAGTTACGATTTCAACGATGACAGCTATGCCGTGCCGATTGGCATCCGTCTTGGCAAGGTGACCAAGCGCGGCAAAACAGTTTTCAACTTCTTTGTCGAGCCGCAATACACTGTCGCACACAAGGGCAACGGATTGCCCAAGTGGCAGGTCTATGTGGCCTTGAATATGCAATTCGGAAAAAAGTAAGCACCAAATCCCGGGTCGCATAAGGCACGGGGACACAACAAATTCAGTTCCATAACCATAAGGAAAATCAAATGGAAAAGTTTGTCGCTGTCGTATTCGACACCGAAGAAGCTGCCTTCAAAGGCGAAACCGCATTGCGGGACCTGCACCGCAATGGCGAACTGGCCGTCTACGCCGCCGCTGTGATCGGCAAGGATCAGGATGGCAGGGTTGAAGTCAAGAAATTCGAGGATGAAGGCCCCATTGGCACCGCATTCGGCCTGATCCTGGGTGGCATCATCGGCGTGCTTGCCGGGCCTGTCGCCGTGGCCTCTGGCGCTGTGTTGGCGGGCTCTGCGGCTGCGGGCGCTGCTGCGGCGTCGGGCATGGCGGCCGGTTCGCTGGCAGGGGGCATGTTTGGCATGGCGCGCGACCTGTGGGTGTCGGGCATCGACACGGATATGCTCGACAAGGTCAGCCTGGAACTTCTGCCGGGCAAATCCTGTCTTGTTGCCTCGGTGGACGAGGTATGGACCGCGCCGCTGGACACTCAGATGAATGGCCTGGGCGGTATGGTACTCCGCAAGCTGCGGGTGGACGCGATCGACGCGCAATATGAGGCCGACATGACCGAGCTTGACCGGGAACTCGCCGCGCTTGACGACGAGTTCAGCCAAGCCTCGGAAGAGTCCAAGAAGGCGATCCACGACACGATCGAAGCGGCGAAGGGTAAAATGAGTGATGCCCGCGACAAGATCGACGCGCGGTTCGACGAACTTGATCGCGAAACCGATGCGCGTCTGGCCGCCATTGAAGAGCAAATTCAGACCGCCAAGGACAACACCCGCGAGAAATTTCAAAAGCGCAAAGCGGAAATCAAGGCCGACTACAAGGAACGCAAAGCCAAGCTCGATGCGTCTTTGGCCCGGGCAAAAGAGGCGTTGACCTGATCCCGGCACCCATGTGAAATTGATTACCTGACCTGCGCCGGGCGGATATCGGCGCAGGCATTGAATGACATACGAGGGAAATTATGGTCGATCTGAAAAACCTGATGGCTGAGCTTCAGCAAAAGCGGGACGAAATCAAACTGCAACTGCACCTTGGCACAATGGAGGCCGAGGAAGAGTGGGATACGCTTGTTGCCGATTGGGACCAATTCCTTTCGGCGTCTCAGTTTGAACGCACCGCCGAGGAAGTCGGCGAAGCCGCGCGCGAAATTGGTCTGAAAATGAAGGCCGCTTATGACAAGGCCAGAAAGCCGACTGCGTGACAGACAACACCGATATGCCTGCACATTCAGGGCCGGAACAGAATTCACCGGTGCCGGTGCGCTATGGATCCATAAGTTTCTGGCACCATTTGCTTGTGGTTCTGCTGGTGTTGTTTGTAGGGCTGTATTTCGGGTCCGGTTTTCTCATTCCGCTGTCAGTGGCGGCGCTGAGCTTTGTTCTGTTGACGGCCATCATTGACCGGATTTCTTTGTGGCATCCGGGCGGCCATCAAGTGCCCCGGTGGCTGGCACAAGTTCTGGGGTTGGCGATAATTCTGTTCGGTCTGGGCGGCATCGTGGCGATCCTTGCCAGCCAGGCCGACGATGTGACGGCGGCTTTTCCCCGGTATCAGGAGCGGTTCGGGCAGATCATTTCACAGATCGTACGGTTTGCAGGCGAGGATGTGACCGCCCGCGTCACTAGCGAATTGGCGGAAATGGACCTGTCCGGGCTGGCCGCAAAGTTGGTGGGGGGGGCAGGATCGTTCCTGTCGGGCTTTGTTCTGGTGCTGCTTTACATACCGTTCATGATGGTAGAGCGCAGCCCGATGAACAAGAAAATTCCGCTTGCTGCGCGGACGCCAGAGGCCGCTTCTGAATTCAGCCGGGTTTTGGCGTCGATCTCGATCGGTCTGCAACGCTATGTCGGCATCAAGACCGCCGTCAGCCTGGTGACCGGCATCCTCAGCTACGCGGTGATGAAGCCCGTGGGGCTGGACTTTGCGGAAACCTGGGGCGTTCTGGCCTTCGCCCTGAACTTCATTCCGACCATCGGGTCGATGATGGCCGTGACGATCCCGGCCGTTGTGGCGCTGGTTCAGTTTGAAACGCTGACCCCGTTCCTGATTGTCCTGTTTGGATGCGGGGCGGTGCAGTTCGTGATCGGCAACATTGTGGAGCCGTCGCTGACCGGGAAATCCCTGAACCTGTCGCCTTTTCTGGTGATCCTGTCCCTGACCTTCTGGACCACGATATGGGGTATCCCCGGCGCGCTACTGAGCGTGCCGATCACCGTTTGCGTGATGATCATTTTTGCTAATTTACCCGCCACCAGACCGCTGGCAATCCTGATGTCAGGCGATGGAAAGCTGGCAACAGGGGAGGAAGCACCGCCTGAGGTGCCGGGAAAGCCACAGAGCCCCGATGGGCCGCAGCTAAAAGAGGAAACGGAATAATGGCAACCAAGGCAGAACTGGAAGTGGAACTGGCGGCGCTGAGGCGCGAGTTGAAGCAGCGCGATGACGAGGACAAATCGCCGAGTTCGGATGTTGTCGCTGCGAAACCGGCCGATCAGTCACCCGATGCTAACGGGATACAACAACTTCTGGATGAACATGGCATCAATGCCGAGACGGTTGACGCCTTCAAGGATAACCTGCTTGAAGAGTTGACCGAATTGCAAAAAGACAAACCGCTGGTCATCCTTGTTGCCGCGCTAGCGCTTGGCATCGTCATTGGCCGGGCATTCAAATAGGAAAACCCAATGAATAGAATAAGCCGAAATATCTCTATTGCCCTGCGGGCAGAACGCCTGATTGCACAGCGGCACATGGCCGTCCTGCGAAATCAGACGGGGTTGATGGCTGCCGCCGGCCTGATCGCCGGTATAGGACTGATCATGGTGAACCTTGCGGCGTATTTTGCTCTCAGCAGTTCCCTTTCGCCCCAGTGGGCCGCATTGATCGTCGCGATCACCAATTTCATTATTGCGGCCTTGGTGGCAATGTCGGCGAAAAAAATGAGCGCAGACGAGGATGTGCAGGGGGCCACCGAAGTGCGTGACATGGCCATCGAGGATCTAGAGGCTGAATTCATGTCGGCAGTCGCTGAAGTGAAAGAAGTCGCAACGGATGTTCGCCAGATGGTGAAGAACCCGCTTGGCGCGGCATTGCCGGGGCTGGTGGTGCCATTGGCCCAGGCTTTTTTGAAGTCTGGTAAGAGAAAATAGGTCGAAGACCATATTCGCTTTGATGCACGGCCACTCTGGCGTATTGGGCCAAGTGTTCGCGAGCCTGACGTTTTCCTCTGGCCAGTCGCCTTGTTGGCCGACAGGTTACCTGCGTGAATGTCACTAAAAGAAACGAACCAACCAATGGAGTTTGATGCGGCCAACTGGCCCACCATCGTTCAGGACTTTGGAACCACCGTGAATGGGTGGTTGGTGACCGTTGATCCGGGCGCTCTGTCGCTTGCATTCGTCGCCCTTGTTGTTGTCGTTCTTCTTCGTCGGAAGATTTCTGACTGGATTGTCGGGGGAACAGGTACCGGCTTAAAAATTGCGGAGCACATCCTTGGCCTTGGAAATCAGGTTTCGGTTCCGAGGCGAAAACCCACTCCTGACCCCACGGTTTCAAAAGGGTCTAAAGAGCCATTTAAACGCGGTTTAAAGCGCGGTGAAACCCGGCGTTGTGAGGGTCGCCGACTGCCGGAACTCGCTACAGCACCCTCAAAAACCGTTTGCTGCAGTTTTCTCTGTCATTCACTGCAGAAATGTATGTCGCGCCACAACAGCTACACAGGCCCTTACAATTCAGGGCCGCATTTGCGAAACTTCTTGGTAAAGTGCGGAGTGACCTGATGTAAATTGGCGTTACATTGCCTGTATATCAGGTAAGATATTGAAAAGTAGGAGAGTTTGATGGCGAATTTTGATGCATTGGTACGCGAATCTCAGGCCGAGGTGGAAAAATCTCAGGCTGGGATCAAGGCAATGACCGCAAGAATTGAGGCCGCGAGGGCCAAAATGGACGCAGGTCAGGATGCCAGCATCGACATTGAAAACGCCACTTTGGATGACGTTCATGCCCATACGGACGTGATGAACGCCAATATCGCCGAACTGATCATGGGACTGGATGACGTGACATCCGGCTTTTCTGATGACTTCAACGAGATGCGCGAGAAATCGGGCTGGGAGAGTTTTGTAGGCGTTTTTTCCAGCGCCAAATCGGATTCGATGCGTCAGGAACGGATGCGAACAGCGAATATCGACGACAAGTTACAGGATCTGATTGCCAAGTCAGACGTGATTGTGTCGTTGCTTGAGGGTCAGTTGGGGCTGTTGAACGAGCAGAAAGACAAGGTCGAAACCAATCTGGTGGGGACGCTGGATGAGCGTGAGGCGACTGTAGGCGAGCTGGAGACCTTGCGCGCCGAGATCATGGCGATGGACCCGAAGATCATCGCGCTTGAGAACAAGATCGCGGTCGAACAGGACGCGGCGGCGCGGACCACACTTGAGACCGAGTTGGCCGAAATGAACAATAATTACAACCAGATGGTGCAGGAAGAGCAGGTCAAACTGGCGAAGTCGCAGACGTTGGAACGTTACATCGAGAAGGGCAAAACCTGGGTTGATAGCTTGCAAAATCAGGCGGCGACGCAGATGGTTTTGATCAACAAGTTGACGACGGACACCAAACAGCGGGTGGTGCTGTACGATGCCCTGTCCAAGTCATTGAAGACGGCACAGCAGCAGGATGTGGCGCATCGGATCAACGAAATTGGCGTGAAAACCGACCAAGAGGCGCAATCGGCCATGGCCGCGATTGGTACGGCGACCAACCAGAAGATGGCCGATATGCTTGAGGCGCATGAGGATCACATGGTGTTTGCCCGCGACGTTCTGGAGGCTAAGGCCAAGGCGGATGAGAGGTTTGCGCGGCGGTTCGCGAAGATTGTCGAGAAGCATGACAAGAACCTTTATGGTGGAGAATAAGATTGCGCTGGATTGCAAGATTGCCATTTTGGGTGGTGGCAGAGTCTTGAATTTTTGGAGCTGCCATTTTTCTGGTGACGGGTTTCACCACAGAACACCCAAGTGTGGCCTGGGTTCTGGGTACGGGCGTTTATTTGGCGATATTGGTTGGGTGGGCGCGGCTGGGCAACAACCACGTGGATTCCAATGACTGACCCCACAAACGACCACAACGGCATTACCGACACCTTCGCGTCGCGCCGCTATTTCCGCAAGTTTGAGACGATCACCGGCCACCTGATCCGCGTTGCCGCGCAGATGCAGGCCGAAGGGGATATTTCAAAGGCGCAGGTGCAGGTGGTCACTCGTTATTTACTGGCGCTGACTTTCACGTTCCGGGCACTGTCGATGAAATACCTGCTGGTCGGGCGCGATATGGGCAAGTTCCTGGGCTGGTTGGAAATGGACAAACGCGATAGCGGTTTTCCGGTGGCGGCTGAGTTGATGACTATGGCCAATGACGCGCAGCAGGCGGCCTCTCACCTGGCCAATATGCCGTCAGTCGAGGCGTTGAAGGACGACATGGTGCGCCAGATTGTTGGAGATCGCAAAATCCCCACCAAGGCGCAATTCGCTCTGTCGCAGAGGCTTTATTATGAGGAACTGAGCAAGGGTCAGATGTTTTGGGTACGGAACGATCCCGAGTGCCTCTGGCAGGGCAATATTTCAGACAATCGGCGGCAATTCCTGGTGCATTGGGCGGTGTATGACCGGCAGGTGAACCTGCCGGTGATCTATCTGATGGAGCTTGAGGATACAGGCGGCACTGCCCTCCCCAAAGATCAAAACCGCTGGCCCGAAGTTCAGGCGCATCTGATGTCGCAAGCGTTGAATGGGCTGAAGTTGCTGACCATTGCCAAAGGCTTTGACGAGGATTTCGACGATCTGCACCCCAAATCCCTGCGCCGAATCCATGTGGGGCCGATGTATAGCCATGAGTTCACAGAACAATCCGGGCCATTACGCTCTGTTCTGGAAGAGGCCCGCGCGCCCGAAGGGCAGGATTGGGCGCTGGTCTGGACCACGGAAGAGCTGGAAAGCGAACGGGTAACGGAAGAGAAATCCGGCTGGTTCTCGACAGTCGAACGCGAAGTATTTGCTTTGGACCCGTTCGGCGGGCGAGGGGCCGATACCGGCGCCACCCGCACCGAACGCTCGATCATCCTGCCGCAGCGTCCGTTTCAGGTCTTGGCCGAAAAGAACCCCCCCGGGTTCGCGGACGTTCGCAAATTTGTCGTCAGCCCGGCGGGCCGCGTCCTTCGATATTAAACCGTAGGGCGGGGTTCACCCCGCCGTTAACGAGGAAAACAACATGTCCCTGACATCCGACCAAATGGAACTTCGCGAAGAAGACATCACCAAACACTACCCCGCGGCCCTCTCCATGCTCGACGGCTTTGACCACACGCCGCGCATTGCTGCTGCGAAGACGCCCAATCGGGCGGATGAGCGCTCTCCCGGCATCCCGACCCGTCGCCGTTTCCGCTCTACCACGCCCGGCCTTTCGACCCGCCGCACCGCGCGCGCCGAAGGCATCCATCTGATCGACCGCATAACCGCATCTGACGACGGCGACACCCTGACCTCTCCGCAGCAGGCCGTGGTCATGCACACTCTGCGCCGCGCCCTTGCCATCTCTCTTGCCGTCGCCGAAAACTACGGCGACCAAACCGCTTTGGCCGATCTCAAACGCGCCAACCTTGCCGGTGATCTTCCGTCTGCACGCAAAACTGAATTCTCCGAACTCCTGTCCGCCGAAGCGCTGATTTCTCTTTACGTCTTCGCCAACGCGCTCGCCTACCTGCTTTCGTCCCACCAATCCGAAGTCTCGGTAGAAGTCGGCGAAGCGCAGGAAGTCCTGACCGACAACAACCTGCTTGCCCTGCACGGCGTCCTTTGGGAGCTGGATCAGGACCTGACAAATCACGCCAGCGACGACGCCCGCCTTGTCGCATGCGCCTCGGCATTTGCCGAACAACTGATGGCCAAAGTCGCCCTGCGTGCGCAATCGGCTGCCCATCTGGCCCCGTTTAACGCCGCCACCTGGCACATTGAGGCCGACGACCTGACCATTCGCGGCTTTACCCCGGCATCCAAAGCCAAGTCCACCACCCTGACCATGAGTTTCAAGAAACCCAACGAGGTGGTTGGCAACCATATCGCCAAATATCAGGCGATGAAGCTGTCAAAGATGCTGATGGCCTATGATTTCGACCGCCGTTTAAATCCGTTCGCCGACCTTGGCGGGTTTATCTTCACCTTTATGGGCGACGGTAAACCCGGCACCGGCAAAACCACCCTGATCCAAATGATGGCCGGGATGATCAACGAATACTGTGGCATCGCCGGATATCTATTCCGTTACCAGAACCTTTCGACCGATAATATCGACAGTTATCAAGGTAAGTCTGGCCAAAACGCCAAGGCGTTCATCGACACAATATTGGACCCCGGTGTGATCGGTTTTGGCACCATTGACGATATCGACACCCTCGCTGGCAAACG